>JBEKXM010000052.1:0-13420 GCA_049512115.1 Tepidisphaeraceae bacterium
GAGGCTTCCGGCCTTCATTGCTGCGCTCGCCGCCGGCGACGCAGCAGCGCCAGCGCGCCGATGCCCAGAAGACTGAGGCTAGCCGGCTCGGGCACGGCCGTGTAGTTGATGCTCAAATCATCAACGTACGATGACTGTACGACGCTGTCATCACCGCCCGAGCCATAGCCGATCCGGACAAAGTCCACCGGAAAACTTCCCCAGGTAACACCCGGCGAATACGTGCTGGCGTCGATCTGGGCCAATGTCATGCTCGACGGCGTTGGCAGCCCGGTGGTGTCGGCTCCCTCCACGTGAAAGAGCGTTCCGGTGCCCACGCTCAAGTCCTGCCAGCCCGTCGCGGTCGCGCCGGGATTGTTATACATGACCGCCAACGTGCCGTCCGTCCCCTGCCCTGGAACGGCAATGGAAAGCAGCAGATAAGGCGCCTGCTCCAGACTGGGCACGCTCTTGTCGATCCAGTAATCCGCCGACGTAATCGCCCCGAGCGTCATCGCCTGGGACGTGACGTCCAGCTTCACGCGGGCATAGTCCGACGATGACTGCAGCGACAGCAGCACCGACTGCGTCCCCGAGTGGGCAGCAGCCGTCGACAAGGTCGCCGTCCCCGCCCCGGAACCGGCCAGGTTATAGCTGGCTCCCTCAAATCCTTCCGTATACGTGTCTGCCATACCGACGCCTGCCAGGAAAAACGATCCGACCAGGCCTGCCGCTGCAGAGGCCGCGACGAATCGGAAATTGGTTTTAGAAGTTTTCATTGGATATCTCGCTTTCTGTTTGGAAAAAAGTTTGGAACGGAAGTTCATTGCCTCGAAAAAATAAAGCATCGATCATCGCTGCCCATCGCATGTTCGAGGATTCATCCCCTCACCCCGGCCTCTGCCCGTGGGCACACGGGCAGAGGCCGGGCGATCGCGAGGATTCCGCCGTTCATTGCTGCGCCCGCCGCCGCCGACGCAGCAGCGCCAGTGCACCGATGCCCAGAAGACTGAAACTGGCCGGCTCGGGCACGGTCCCCACGATGTTGTCCAGGGCAACGACATTGCTGTAGTTCGCATCACCATTGACGTTCATGAACGTCTCCGTCAGGTCGTTGCTGGTAAAACCCGCGCGCATGGGATAGTTGGCCACTTCCGGAGTGCCATCGACGTATGCGTTGACGGTGTCGGTGTTGAAATTCGCATCCAACTCGATGTGATGGGTGTCGCCGACGGCATACGTGAAGAAGCTGTCGAGTTCAGTGTTATTCGGGTTTTCCAATCCGAAGTAACCGCCGGAGGTGCTGGTCGGCGCGGCACCAAAGCGGAAGATGCTGGAGCCGGAGGCCGTGAACTGGGCGATGCCGAGGACGATGCCGATTGATGGCCCTGTTGGACTGTTGAGTGTGAAGGTCTGAAGCGTTCCCGCCGGAGCGGTTTGCAACATGTCCACGTCAAATGACAACGTCATTTGGTCTGATGTTACCGAATACCCGGTATCGGCCCATACGGCGCCTAACTGATCATTGGGGACGGCACTGGAAAGCACCATCGCCTTCGACATCGTACCGGCGTCGTTCACAATGACGGTTCCATCGGTAAGCGCATTGGGCGGCGAGTCGTAATTCCCGGTGACATTGGCGTAGCCGCCGATAGCGATTGGTTGAGTGATGGGCCCACCGGGCGGAGGTGCCGGATTCGTCCCCGGCGCTGAGCCGTTCGTATCACCGCTGAAGTTGATGTTCATGAACTGATAATCCGCCATTGCCCGCCCGCACAGAGCCAGCGAAGCGATGCCACCCAGACCAAGCAAGAACGAACGATTCAAACGTGTTTTGGAAAACATGACGTACCTTTCCGGGGGTCTCCCACCCGATTGAAGATTGACTTATGTTTGGACTCGTCAGACGCACACGTAAAAAAACATCGGTGATAACCACCGCTTCATCTGCGTATCCGCATATTCCACCTCGCTTTGCGGGATTCGACGGTTCCGGTTTTCGCTCGGCAATCGAAGCCGATGCGATCGGTCCGAAATACGACCGTCGAATCCCCGTTCTTCACGTCAGGCTCCACTGCGCCGCCGCGGCGAACAGCCGCTCCGGCGACAGTTGAGCTACGCGGCCAGACAACGGGAGCGCCTCGGCTCGGAAGCCGCCAGGGCCAGCCGCTGGTAGCCATCGGCTTTCCGCGCGTTGGTCACTTTTAAGATTTCGTTTCGGATGCTTTCGGCGATCATCTGATTTCCCTTCAGTTCCGCCGCTCCCAGAAGGGATTCCAATATGGCTTGACGCTTGCTCATTTTTACCTCGCAGTAAACGGACTCTTGTTGATTGACTCGAACGAAATTTTCCAATTCGCGGATGCCCGGGCGCGGGCTGCGCCTGTGCGGGGGCGATCATTAGCTAAGGCGGCGCCGGAAATGGCCCCGACGGCGATAATGAACTGGCGCCTGTGTCGGGGCCGCCGGGCGTTGCCGTTGCCCGGATGGTCCGCGGCGAAGATCGCGCCAGGGCCGCACAAATACTCGGGTCGATGGACGCGAACGCGCCGGCCCCCACCTGCCGAACCCGCCGCTCGTCTTCGAGCGTCATTCGCTCGTCGAGCAGAACGCACTGCAACCGCGCCTGTGCACGCCGCGCTTTGAGAAACAATTCCCACGGCTGCATGTCCGGGATGTCCAGGCTCGCCACCAGCAGTTGGAAGCGCAATAGTCTGAGCATTCCCAGCGCTTCAGTCCCGCTATCGGCTCGGCTGAAGGAATCGGGTCGCAGCTCGACCACCGCCGCCGGCGATACTCGCACCAGCAAAATGTCCGCGACTGATGCGCTGCGATCCTCGATCCGCATTTGATCTCGTGATGAAACTGTCATACCGTTCGCATAACGAACCGGGTGCCAACTGGCCGGAGGGTGCGCGGATTGACCGCAACTGGATAGCCACGAAATAGTTGTGGAATTCGCAGCGCCGCACGCGCCGTCGCTGCCGCGCGACCAGTTTGGTCCACTGATGTTTAGACCCCTCGCGGCAAACGGAATTGACGTAGGTGGTTAAGTGCGGCGCGACCATTCTGGCCGGTTTGCGACCATTTTGGCCGCGCCATTCGACAGACGAAAAAAGCTCGCGTCGCACTTCGGCGGACTTCCGCGCTGGCAAGCAACAGGTGAGGGATTGAGGTCCGTTATGGAGTCTTGTTTGGGCGCAGCCAAGCTACGCTGTCGCGGGATGAAACGGGGATTCTGAACTTCTTGATGAAGCGATTGAGCCGGCGACGCTCGATTCCGAGCAAGGACGCAGCGTGGGCGCGGCGATAGCGGCTTCGCGCCAGCGCTTCGGTGATTTGCCGGCGGATCATTTCGTTCAGGTTCATGTCGGAGGTCGAAGGACGCTGGATGGGAGCCCGAATCGGCGCCGGCAAATTCGCGAAGGTGATCTCATCGCCGTCTGCCAGCACAGTGGCCTGCTCAAGGGCATTGAAAAGTTCACGGACATTGCCCGGCCAGGAGTAACTCTCCAACGCCGCCAACGCCGAGGGGCTGAGCGGCTTGACGGTTTCCCGATTTATCTGGGCCTGTCGAATCAGGAAGTCCTCCGCCAGGGCCCGAATGTCCGCTCGCCGCTCGCGCAGCGATGGAACGTTGATCGCGATCACCTGAAGGCGGAACAGCAAATCCTGTCGAAATTGGCCGGTGGCGACCATCGCGCCCAGATCGCGGTGGGTTGCGCTGATGACCCGGATATTCACGGGATACGAACGGCTGGCGCCGACGGGAACCACGCGCCGCTCCTGGAGCACCCGCAGCATTTTCGCCTGTAGCGCCGGCGACAACTCTCCGATTTCGTCGAGGAACAGGGTCCCGCCGTCGGCCGCGCGAACAAATCCCAGCGTGTCCCGCACCGCGCCGGTGAACGCGCCGCGGACATGCCCGAACAACTGGCTTTCGAACAGCGTTTCGGAAAATCCGCTGCAATCAACGGGCACAAACGGTTTATCCGCGCGCGGCGAACGATGGTGGATGTACCGGGCCAGCATCTCCTTGCCGCTGCCGGTTTCCCCCAGAATCATGACGCTTGAGGGCCGCTTGGCGGCACGGGCGGCGATTTCCTTCATCCAGCCCATCGCGGGCGAGTCGCCGATCAGCGGCTCCTCCGCCATCGCGGTCTCATCAGCGCATTTCCCATCCCTCTTTGGCATGCACTTCCCATTCCACGCTTCGAAGACGGCGGCGTTGCCATAACGCCGCTTCCGACGCGCCCCTGAGCCCATCGGCCACGCCCGGTTGGAAACGGAAGGATCAAATGCAACGCCGCGCCTTAGATCAGATTCGCCGGCGCGATCGGCGGGCGGCACAAATCACGCCGCCAACCGCCAGCAGGCCGAGCGACATTGGCTCCGGCACCGGTTCGAAGCTGTTCACTGTCACGCCGCCCCCATCGATGAGGGCCGTGTCTCCGAATTCGTCGTACTGCGTGGCGTCGGTCTTTACCATGACGATGTCGCTTGTCTCCCCGGGCGCTATGCCGTCCCCGGCGCTAGCCAGATAATCCAGCGAAATATAGCCCCCATTCGACGACAGGGCCGCCGTGGCGTACGTCCCCGCGTTGCCCGAATTCTTCACGTAATCCACGTCGGTCGAAAAGCCGACGTAGTAGTCCACCGTCGCGGCGTGGATGGTATCCGGATAGCCTGTGGCGGCATCGATCTGATAGGTGAAGTCCAAGCCGCCCGTGCCAGGATCGGAATACACGCTCGAGATTAGATTGCCCCCGAACACATTGTCGCCAAAGACGTCGGTTCCAATAAACGGAATGGTGTCCGAAGCCTTCAGGGTCAAACCCGCCAATGTTGCCGTGCCGGGCGTGGAAACCGCCGGGCCACCGGGAACCAGAATCGTTGCCGGGGCTTGCGAGCCCGTGAATGCCAATACCCCCAAGACCACCCCGATCAGCGGAATCCAAGCGGAAATATTCGTGATTCGGGCAACCATTTTTTACCTCCGAGAGATGCCATCGTGTCGACCAAGTCCTCAAGACCACGAACGCCGCCTCCGGGCCAGCATGCCCAGCGATATTGCGATCATTGCCAGCGATCCCGGCTCCGGCACCGTTGTCGAGCCAAACGGCACCTCCGTGACTACGCTTCCGTTGGTGCTGTCGATCACCGTGGCGCTACCCATGTGGTACGTAGACGAATCCGTCCGCACAATCAGGATATCCGTCACCTCTTGGGGAGCCACCGGACTACCAGCCGGGAAAGTGTAGCCCACCACCGCGCCGTTAGTCGAACGGTCCACTTCGTCGGGCGCCACGTCCCCCGCAACTATGTTCGAATTGTCCGACGGATTCGGACTCAGCGTTTGCACCATCCCCGTGTTCGATTGATAGTCCGCGTCCACGGAATACCCCAAAAAACTGGACAACGTCAAACGGTCGAACGAGTCGGATTTGCTATCATTAGGACCCGTATTCGTCAGTTGATATAAGAAATCATCTCCGCCGGTATTCGGATTGTTGTACACTGTCGTGGTCAACGAAAAATCGAAAACCATGTCATGGCTAACGCCGTTGTACGTTTTAGTCTGGCTGGTCACATAGGTTTCGCCGGCAACGGAATATGTCCCGGTGAGCGAAGTGCTCGAACCACCCGGGACCAGCACCGCTGCCGACGCCGCGCCGCCGCTGAGACTCCAAGCTCCTAATGCGAAAACGCCCGCAACCGCCGCCGCCGCGAATTTTTTGATGGCAAACATTGAATACTCTCCGCTCCTGAAATGAAACACGCCGAATGTTCAAAATGGTCAGGCGTTATTCCTGCCCTTTGAGTGCCCAAATTATCCCCGCAGCCCCCACTGTCAAGGAAATAAATTGCTAAATCTCTGATCAGACCGGTTGCGAAGCTCCTTTTGCTCGCTGAAAATATACATAAATGCCCCAAATCCCGTCGGCTGTGACGCATTTTATGTGCCGGATGACGTTTTTCGTGATAACGAAAATATTGGCAGATTTTTATCAATCCGCGACCGGCGCGTCAGTCGCGATTGCTTCCCCGCGATGGTCTACGGCGAGAGGCGGAAAGAGTTGGCGTTGAGCGGCAGGCTTCGCCTCCCCAGCGGTGTTCGCTTTCGCCGCTCGCCCGTGGTTAAGATGTCTGGCCGATGCGAGTCCTGATCGTCGCCAATAAATCCAAGCCCCTGGTCGCCGCCGCGCTGGAACGCATTGTTCCCGCCATTACCCAGATCGGTCAGCTTGTTAGCATCGACACCGAAACTCAGACCGACGCCATCGTCGCCGATGCGGATGTCATTCTGGTTCTCGGCGGCGACGGCACGCTTCTGTCGGCCGCCCGCCGGCTGCGCGGCCGGCAGATTCCACTCCTTGGCGTGAATTTCGGCCGACTCGGATTTCTCGCCAGCTTCACCCCAAAACAGTTCGACCAGCATTTCCCCGATTTTGTCGCGGGAAAACTGCCGATCACGGCTCGGCTCGCTCTGGAAACATCCGTGATTCCGGCAGGAATTCATTGCCGATTGGGCGATTCGGCGGACCTTGCCCAGCGCCGAAGGTTCGTCTCCACTGCGTTGAACGATGCCGTCGTCACCGCCGGCGCTCCGTTCCACATGATCGAACTGGAAATCGCCGCCAACGGCCCAAACCACGGCGATGGCGAGGGAGCCGGCATTCGATATTTCGGCGACGGAGTCATCGTCGCCACCACCAGCGGAAGCACCGCCTACAACGTTTCGGCCGGCGGGCCTATCATCAGCCCCAACGTCGATGCCCTTTGCGTCACCCCATTATGCCCCCACAGTCTCTCCTTCCGCCCCGTGGTGATCTCATCCAATTCCACCGTGGTCATCACCGCGATTCTCGTCAACCAGGGAACCACCGTTTTCTGTGACGGCCAGCAGAGCACGAACCTTGTGGCCGGCGAGCGAATCGTCATTCGCCGAAGCCCCGAGCCGGTCTTGCTCGTTGAAAACCCCGAATCGCGCGAGTGGCACACCCTGGCGGCAAAACTGAACTGGGCGGCCAGCCCCGGCTATAATACAATCAAGTCATAGCGAACGTTCGTCCAATAACCTGCTCGTCGCTAGGAGTTGACCGCCGGATCACCCCAAGATTTTGGCGAAGGCGGCCCGGCGGGCCGATACTTTGCCGGGGGGCGCGGACAAACGCCAGGGAGTTCACAAGATGCGGCACTCGTTCGTCGGATGTGTATTGCTCTTATGGGCCGGTGCGGCGGTCTACGGTCAAACCGCGCCGTCGCCAGCCGAGCGGATGCTCAACGAGATGCTCAACCCGGCCCCGGCGGCCGCACCGCCCACGACGCGGCCCGGCCAGGCTCAGGTACTCGAACCATCCGGATACGTCCCCAAGTCCAACAATTCCCAGTTGCTCCGTGAAGGCACCGACGTCATCGCCAGGAGCGGTCATCTGAAAAAATCCCCCGAAGGACCCTATCCCCTGTTTGTCTTCGACCCACAACCGAACCTGTCCCCGATTCAACCGATGCTCGTTCTTCCGAACTTGCAGCTCATGTCCATGGAAGATGCGGCGTCGGAGACCCGCCAGAACCTCAAGTTCACCGTTTCGGGAATCCTCACCGAATACAGAGGAAAGAACTACATTTTGCTGGAGCCCGGCCCCGACGAAATCAGCCGGCAGACGCCCTCGACCAGCTTTGTTCCCGCGGGCGCGCACGGCCCGGCGCCGGCCGAGCAAATGCTCAGCGCGATGCTCGCCGCCGAAGGTCCGTCGTCCTCCGCGCCGCCGCGGTCCGTGCCCCCGCAAAATGATCTCACCACCGGCTCCGGCGCCCTCCCGCCCAAAGCGCCGCTCCTCACCCTGTTGCCCGAACAGTCGCAAATCTTCGATCGCGTATGCCGCTTGAGTCCCGGCGCCGATCCCCAGCAGCTACAGATTACCCTTGAGGCCGATGGCGCCGCGCTCCAGGATCCACCCCTTATCGTGCTGCCCAATCTCAAGTTGACGGCCTTGGAAAACGCCTCCGGCGGTCTTCACGACACCCGGTTTCGCGTAAGCGGCGTGGTCACCGAATACCGCGGACGCAACTACATTCTCCTGCAAAAGGTCGTCGTCATGGCCGATTCGGATCGGCAATTCTAAATGTTTCTCGCTTGGCCGATTTGGCTGGTCTTGCTGGCGCCCTGGGCCGGGCTGACGCTATGGCTGCTCTGGGGGCAGTTGGACCGGCGGGGCGTTCCATTTGTGAAATTGTGGCGGGGTGAAATGACTCACCATCGCAAGCCCAGGCGCGCCTGGGCCAAGCCGCCGCTGGCGCTGATCGCGCTTCTGGCGGCGATGTTCCTGGCGATCGTCGCCGCTGCCGGGCCGATGGTTCGGATTGGACTCAATCCCCCGGCTATCCCGCCGGAACCTTCCGACGTGAAAATCGATTGCCTGGCCGTGCGCGCCGGACCGACGACACAGGCGATGGTCCGCCTGCTTAACCAGAGCGATTTCTCCACCGCGAAGCTGACAATCCGTGCCGATGGGAAAAATCTTCGCACCGATCAAGTCACCTTGCCCGCCCGAGGCCAGATGCACAATTATTTTCTGATTGTTCCCGCCGGCGCATCGGCCGTCGAAGCCGAAGTGGAATGCGATGGCGTCACCAGAATCGATCATCGCGTCCAAGCCACGCGCCGGGCGGCCTGGCCGATCGTCGAAGCCGCAACCCCGCTGCCTCCGGAGTTGCGGCGGATGATCGACGTCTACGGCCGCCATCGGCCGCCGGGGGAACGATCCAAACACATCGCCGTGCTCAGCGCCTCCGCCGTTGTGCCCGGGGAGGAGCCGGCCGCGATCGTTGCCGACGATTCCGCCGCCACCACGACGCTCTCGAATCTCGAACCCCCGGCAGTGCTGGATAGTCCCCTGACCAAGTCCGTTGACTGGGAAAAAATCCTCAGCCGCGCCAGAGCTTCATCGCCGCCGCCCGGGGATTGGCAGCCGATCATCACCGCCGCCGGTGTGACGGTCCTCGCCGTCCATCAGCCGCCCGTCAAGCGGGTCTGGATCGGATTTCAATCGGATGAATTCTCGCATTATCCGGATTTCGTGATCTTCTGGAGCAACGTATTTGATTGGCTGGGAGATGTCGGCCAGGACTACGAATCTGCCCCTTCCCCTTCGCCTGCGCCAACAACGCTTGCCGAGGCCAACCCATCGGCCAAACCTTTGGCCGCGCCGCTGTTTTTGGCCGCATCGGGTCTGATTTGCATCTCGGCCGTTGCCTGGAAGGCACCCACGCCGCCATGGCGCGACGGCTTCCAATCTTGACAGGTTTTTCCCCCCGCCGTACTTTGCCCCTCATGGCCGAGTCAATTCCCCCGGTCTCCGTGACCAGTCAGAAAGACATTCGCGTTGTTGAATTCACCAACAACAAGATTTTGGACGAAGGCAATATCAGCAATATCGAAGGAACGCTGGTAACACTGATCGGCGAAGTCGCCAAGCCCAAGCTGCTTCTGGATTTCGCCAACGTGGAGCATCTTTCCTCGGCGGCGCTGGGCATGTTGATCAAGGTGAACAATTTAATCAGGCAGAAAGACGGCCAGCTTCGGCTGGCGAATATCAAGCCGCAGATATTTGAGGTGTTCGTTATCACAAAGCTGAACAAGCTTCTGAAAATCCTGCCGACACGATCCGAGGCTTTGAGCAGTTTTTCCCAATAGGTCTTTTTCGCTTGTCCGGTCGGAACGATGGTTATGGACGAGGCGGGGTCGAAAGATCGAGGCCCGGACAGACGGTTGGGATCGTCCCGGCCGGACGCCAACGGCGCCGCGTGGTTTGAATTCACCATTTCCTCCAACGATGACGCCGCCTGCCGCGCCGTGCAAAAAAAAATCCTCGACGAGGTCCATCGCCGCGGGTTTAATAACCAATCCGTCTTTGCCATCAAGCTGGCCTTGGTGGAGGCGATGATCAACGCCAACAAGCACGGCAACCGCCACGATCCGAAAAAGAAGGTCTACGTCGAAGCCACCGTCACGCCGCGCCAAGCCGAAATCGTCATCGAGGACGAGGGCGCGGGATTCAAACGCGCCGCCGTGCCCGACCCAACGCTCCCGGAAAACCTCGAAAAATGCGGCGGAAGGGGAATCCACCTCATGGAAGCCTACATGAACCACGTCGAATGGAGCCATGGCGGCCGCCGCGTGCGCATGGTCAAGCGAAATGAGCCGGACGTTCTTCCCAGGGCCTGAACCCCTACTCAAAACCCGCTTTGCTCCCCGAACGGCGTAAAGACATTACAATCATCCGACGACATGCTGATCCCACTGCACACTGACTGTCCCCTGCGACGTGTCCCCTGGATGAATTGGACGCTGATCGCGCTCAACCTGGCCGTCTTCATGGTGACCAGCATCTCCGGCGATCACGACGCCCACGGGCCGCTGGCTCTGTATCACGGACAGGCCGTCCGCGACCTCCTGGCCCTGGATCCCCAGAACCCCGCGCTCTGGCAATATTTCACCTACCAGTTCATGCACGAGAGCTGGCTCCACGTCCTGGGGAACATGCTGTTCCTCTACATCTTCGGCAATAACATCAACGACCGCATGGGACATCTGGGATACCTCGGATTTTACCTTGCCGGCGGCGTCATGGCCGGCATCGGTTATGCCGCCTTCGATCCCTCCCCCGTCATCGGCGCCAGCGGCGCCGTCGCCGCCGTCACCGGCGCTTATCTCGTGCTTCTGCCCCGATCGAATATCACGCTGCTGTTCTTCTTCATTTACATCGGACCCCTGGAAATCTCCAGCCTCTGGTTCGTCCTCTTCACTTTCCTCCAGGACGTGCTCGGGGAGCTCCGGCCCGAACTGCGGGCCTCGGAATCCGTCGCCCACATGGCACACATCACCGGGACCCTCTTCGGCGCCGCGCTCTGTCTGCTTCTTCTTGGCCTGCGGTTGCTCCCACACGATCAATTCGACATGCTCTCGCTGCTCGCCCGATGGAACCGCCGCCGCCAATACCGCAGCATGGTCTCTCAGGGCTACAACCCATTCGGCTACGTTCCGCCCCAACCCGTCGACGTCCGCCCCCAGGAGCTTGACTCCCGAACGTTGCGAATGCTCGAAATGCGCGCCGAGATCAGCGAAGCCATCGCCCATCACAACCTGCCGCACGCCGCCTACCTCTTCCTCGAACTGAAAAAACTCGATCCAACCCAGATACTGTCCAGGCAGGCCCAATTGGATGTCGCCAACCAGTTGGCCAGCCAGCAGTTCTTCGAGCAGGCCGCCGATGCTTACGAGCAGTTCCTCACCCACTATCCCAATTTCGAGCAGATCGAACAGGTGGAATTGATGCTCGGGGTGATCCATGCGAGGTATTTGCATCGCTACGATCGCGCCCGGCAGCTTCTGCTCCGCGCCCTCGCCCGCCTCCACACCGAACGCGAAATCCAATGGGCCAGGTCCGAACTGGAAAGGATTGAACCGCTCATCGCCCCCCAACAAGGCCCGCAGGATTAAAGAAGCATTTCAAAACCAATTGATCCGCCCCCAACGCCCCCAACGCCCACGGCGCCGCCGTGGGTCTCGATCGTGCGGTGGGGGGCGGCGATCACGGTCTCGGCTTGGATGAAGCGGCGTGTTTCGCCTCGATGAGCGCCCGCTTGTTGGCAAGCCGGTCGGGGTAATCCGGCGGCAGCGGCGGGTCCATCTTCTGCACCGCATCAAAGAACTCCATCGCGTCCCCGTACGAATTTGCGTCCTCCATGTTTCCCGCCGCCACCACGAACTCGCTCGCCACCGTCTGCGATGTCACCTTCAATGCCGGATCGTTGCCGTATTGCTTGATGATGCCCGACGCAAAGCTCGCCGCATCGTCCCAATGCTTCGCCGCCAACAGCGCATCGACAATCTCCTTGCACAGCGCGTTGATGACTGCGCCCGACGTGCCCCGGTTGGCCTTCCAGTAGTCCAGCGCCGCGCGAAATTCGTCGGCGGCCTGAAGCGGCTGGTCGATTGCCGCGGTCATCAGCAGCGAACCCACGTTTTGCTCCTCCTCGGCAAGTTCCTGCCTCGCCGAACGGCGAAGCGCATCGTTCGCCGCGTCCTTGATGTCCTGCGTTAGCCGTTCGCACAATTTCTTCCGCACCAACAGCTCCTTCGCCGGCTCCGCCTTCAATCCGTCGGCAAGTCCAATGAGACTCTGCTCGTCGATGTCGGGCAACTGGGCCCAGGATTGCAGCACGTTCCACGCCGCGGTCTTGACCTGGTCGTTAGAGTCGTTGTTCATTCGGTCCAGCAACGCGGTGATATATGGCATGGGATTCGGCCCGGGACGCAGCGCCTCCACTGCCGCCAGACGCATCTGATATTCATCGTCATGAAGGTGCCGGGCAATGGCTGGAGCAAACGGAGCGGCATCCGGCATGTTTCCCAGCCCGACCAGCGCGTTGGCGCGAACGTCCAGCGGCTCCACCGGCAACAGCAACCGTTGGAAAATGTCCGACAACGAGTTGTCATGAATCGCCGCCAGCGCTCCGACAATCGCCTTGCGAAGCCCTTGCTGGCCCGGAGCGTCGGTCCCCGCCAGCGCGGCTTTGAGCGCGTCGATCGCCAGAGCTTTCAGCGCCGCGTTGTTGTTGACGAGTTCGCCTCCCTGGCGGATGCCGTCCGCCGCCGCGATCCGCACGGTGCTGGGCGGCCCCTCGACCACCAGCTTCAGCATCAGTTCGATGGCGTGAAGGTCGTGGAGAGGCGCCAGCGACGTGATCAGCCGCACGCGCACGAAATCATCCTGCTCGCGAGCCAGTTGCGCCACCAGATCGCCCGCCGAGTCGACGTCCCCCGAAAGCGCCGTCGCCGCCGCCGCGCGAACCGCCGGCGACGGGTCGGACAGCAGAAGATCCGTCTGCTGGATCGTTCCCGGCGGCGCCCCGGTCGCCGTCCGGCTCTCATGCACCAGTTCCGCTCCCAACTCCCGTATCTCCGGCGCCGGCGATCGCAAATACGCAAGCAGGATCCCGGCGCGGTTGGCGGGCGAGGCGGTCCAGAAATCTCCGCGAAGTAATTCGTCCGCCGCGTTCTGAAATGTCCTCTGATCCGCCAATTGGCTTTCGAATGCCTCGCCCCGCCCATGAATGATCGCCTTGCCGAATTCCTCTTCTGAAAGCCCCGAATATTGCCCAAACCACTTCGCCCATCTGTCCGGGTCGTGGTCCAGATCGGTCCGGCCCGTCATTTCGATAAGCGCATCGCCTGCCGCTTCGCTGATCTGGTCCTGATCGTCATGCAGCAAATCGAGCAGGGTTTGCGCAGCCAGCTTCTGGCTGAAAGTTCCCAATGCCCGAATCACCGGTGGGCGGATGTCCGTCCGGTCGGATTTGGCCTCGGCGACCAGTGCCTGCAAAACCAAGGCGTTGTCAGGGTACTGCGCCAGTGCCTGTGGCGCGGCCGCGGCGG
>JBEKXM010000053.1:0-13146 GCA_049512115.1 Tepidisphaeraceae bacterium
GCATTTCTGGCAATGTGCCTGGCCGCGATTGTCGCCGGCATCGGCGCCGATGGCCGTCATGGTCCGTTTGACTCGTTCTTCACCCTCTTCGCGATTGCGGGCGCGATGGTCGGCGTGAACGTGGCGTGGAGAGTAATCGGATCGGGTCTTGGCGCGGAATCCAAATGGGTGCAACGGTTCGCACTTGGCGCGCCGGCGGCGATCGGCGCGGCCATTTTTAGCCTGCCCTGGTGGATGGCGCTACATCAGTTTCCCTCGACCCTGGAAGCCTGCTTTGGCGCGATGCTGCTGATGGAGTGGCAACAGCGTCTTTCGCCCGACCGGAAGGAACGGCTATCGGTGGGCCACCTGTTCACTTCGGGACTCTGCGCGGTCATTCTGACGGGAATGCTGGACGCCAATCAGCCATTGACTGCGATCGCCACGGTCGTGGGCGCGTCGGCGGCGGTGAGTCTGAGCAGCGCGTGGCGCCGGCGGGCCGTCGCTCCCGAGCCTCCGCCGATTCCGGCTACCACCGCGGCGCCGTCCCCGCCGCCATTTCCCGCGCCGACGCCATCGGGTGCTTCGCCATTGCCGCGTACGCCTGTGCCGCAGGGCAACGTGCCGGGCCGCCGGTTCGCGGGATTCGGCGGGGTAATCGCCATGCTGGCGCCTCTCCTCTTGTGGGCGTGGTGTTTTGCTGCCGTGAGCCACAACCGGAAACCGGCGTCGTTCCTGCTTCTAGCCGCGGCGGTCATCGTGACGGTTCAAGTTTTCAAACCGAATCGCGGACGTTTTATGTTTAATACCAAAGGTTCCACGTCGGGCGAAATGATGTCCCAGGGCTCGTCACTGGGAGGATTTGCCTCGTCGGTGGCTCGGGGCGTCGTGGGTCTGGTGGGATCGATCCTTCTGATCGTTTCGATTCTCCTGGCGCTGTCGGTGGCCATGGACTTGCCAGGACTGTTTTCATCCGGAGTTCTCGATGCGCGCCTGCCGCACGATTTGGAGATGGCGTTCGGCACCCGGCAGTGGCCGCGGCTGATGACCGAATCAGCCACGGCGGTTTGCCTGCTTACTTCGGTGCTGTCGCTGGTGTTTCTCCTCATGGCTCGACGGAATGGCGGAGGCGCACACATGATCCGCACGGTGCTGGGAGTTCTCGTGCTGCTGGGCGCGGCGGTTGCCATGGGCCACATGCTGCCGGATTTGGCCTATGTGACACCGGCCGCGACGCCCGGCGAAACGATTGATGCTTACTTCCAGCAGGTGCAGTTCCCCGCGGTGCTCAAAGCGTCGTTCCTATTCCTGCTTGGGGCATTCCTATTGGGTTGGCCGGCCTGTCGATCTCGGCGTATGCCGATGATTCAGCAGGCGGCCGATCCCGCCGCCAACCAGGACATCGGGCATTGACCGGTGGAGCATACGATGTTTATACGCACATTGCTCATCATCATGCTGGTCCTGGGAATCGCGCTGGCCCTGCATCTGGGATTCGCCGATCGAAGTGCGGTGTTTCCGCCAGCCGGCGTGCCGACGCCCGATGCGGCGGCGGCGCTGCGGTCTCTCTCGGGCGCTGCACATCCCGCCAAACCGTGGATCGCCGACTTCGCGGGGTTTTCCGCCGGTCATCCCGGCCGATGGATCGTGGGCCGCTGCGCGCGGCCGTGCCTGTCGCAAGCGGAAGCCGAAGAATCCGCGCGGAGCGACGCGGCGCGGGCGGTGTACGCCATCGTGCTTAACCGCGTTGGTCCGCGCCACGGCGATGAGCAATGGCTGGCTCGCCGCGTGCTGGCGGACGTGCGGGCGGGCGAGCTCGCGAGCGATGGTCTGGCCGAACGGTTCGATCGGCCCTATGGGACCGTCTGGACAGAGACGGTGTTGCTGGACGCGTCGCCGGCAAAATTGGATTCGCTCGTTGACCGTTACCGGGGCGAGTTGGGGCCTCGCCAAGCTTGGGTGACGGCCGTGCAATTCGGCGCGGCGGCGCTCACGTTGTCGGTTTGGATCGCGTATCTCCTGCTCAACATGATCACCAAAGGATACTTCACGTTGCGGCTTCGCCTGCTTGCCGCGACGATAACGGCGGTGGCACTGGTGGTTTTGCTCGGTGGGCCATGACGCAATGGACCGAGGCAGAGCGTTACATGATGGACCAGATTCGCCGCGGGAGCGACGAAGCGTGGTCGCAATTGGTGGAGCGATACCAGGGCCGCCTCATCGCCTTCGCCCGCCGCCGAGCGCCCAGAAGCCTCGATGCCGAGGACCTGGTGCAGGACACGTTCTTGCTGTTCCTGCGCGGATTGCCCCAGTACCGCGAGCAGGCCAGCATCGAAACATTTTTATTCGTGATTCTCCGCCGCCGCCTGGCGGAAGCGCATCGTGGCAAACGCGTCGGCGTCTGCGAATTGCCGCAATGGGAAGAAACCGGCGACGTGAACCTCCCGGCGCCGGATCCCACGGCCAGTTCATACGCGCGGCGCGATGAGCAGCGCCAAGCCGCGCATGCGGCCCTCGGCGCGGCGCTGGATGAATTGGTTCACCGCATGAAGGAGCGCGCGGACCTGCCGGACCTCCAGATTCTGGAAATGGTTTTTTACGCGCAGCTTCCCAATCAGCGCATCGCCGCCGAAATGGGCGTCGAGCCCAATCACGTCGCGCTGCTGAAGCATCGCTGGATCAAACAGCTTCGCGAACGTGTGGAACAATCCATGGCAAAGTCCGCCCTTCCATGGGATGCTCCCGAGGCCATGGACTCCTTGCTGACGGAAATCTGGGAGGACCAGCGGCCAAGCTGCCCCAAGCGCAGCACCGTCGGCGGCTATGTCCTGGGCACGCTCGATGAGCCGTGGCGACGATATGTCGATTTCCACGTCAATCGCTTGAACTGCTCATTCTGCCGGGCGAATTTGGAAGATCTCCAGCAGCAATCCCAGCAGAACGCCAGTTCGCTCCGGCATCGTATTCTTCAGTCCACGGTCGGATTTCTGCACAAGGCGTGACAAGAAATCTCAGCGCACTCGCCTGGACTCGAACCTGCAACCCTCGGTTCCCAACCTATTCCGTTCAAACAGGAAGCATTGCGAATGCGAGCGGATCAATGTTGGGACACGCGAACAACCAAAATATCAACCGATCGATTGAAATTCCTGCGCTGAGGCGCGGCGCAATCCAAGACCCACAAGTCATCTTTCGGGACATACAAGCGATCATGGCAACTCGATTCGCGCGCTGCCACCGCTTCTCCTGCCGGTTACGACGAAGCGACTAAAACTTCGTCTAATTCTATATGTTCTTGGTATGTCAGCACATACGCCCAACAATCATCGGGAAAGTCCACGGCGAGTCCTGGTATTTGATATGATGGTTAATTGATCGGAATCGCTTTTCATGCGGAGCGGCGGAAACGGAGGAAGAGATGCGGATCGGACTAAACCGATGGGCATGGGTCGCGGCACTTGCCGTCGCCGCGCTGTGCGGGCCCGCGGAGGCCCAGTTGGTGGCTTTCCCAGGGGCGCAGGGCTTTGGGGATCTGACTACCGGTGGGCGAACTGGAAGCGTTTACGTCGTTACCAATCTAAACGATTCGGGGGCGGGATCATTCCGCGACGCGGTCAGTCAGAGCAACCGCATCGTCGTCTTCGCCGTCGGCGGATACATCAATCTATCGTCGGCTGTTTCGGGGGCAAGCAACATAACCATCCTCGGCCAAACCGCTCCGGGCATGGGGATCGGTGTCATGGGCCATGAGGTTTCCTTCTCCGACAAAAGCAATGTGATCGTTCAGTACATGCGCTTCCGCGAGGGCAGCTCCGATAGCAGCGCCAAGGCCAGCCTTAACCTCGGCGACTTAAACGGTGGCATCATCGATCACGTATCAGCGGAATTCTCACAGTACGACAACATTGATGCCGTCGGCGCAAACAGCGCCGCCAATAACATCACCTACCAGAACGATCTCATTGCCGATCCGATCAAAGCCCAGCAACTGAATCTTCACGAAGAGGGAAACCAGACCACCTATCTCAACAATCTCTTTGCCAACGCGCATGGTCGTGCCCCGCTGGCCAAAAGTAATGACCAGTATGTCAATAACACTGTTTACGACTACGGATACGCCTACACCACCGGCAATTCCAGCGGTAAGTACAAGTACGACATTCTGAACAATTATTTTATTGCCGGCCCTTCAACTACCAGTCCGGGAGATGCCTGGTATCAGCTTGACGCCAACCAGAGCGCCTATTCCTCGGGGAACTTGCTGGACGGTAACAAAAATGGCGTGCTTGATGGCTCGCCCACGGCGCCGGGCGGCCTTGTGTCCCTCTCACAGGAATGGTCCTCCAAAACCCAATTCCTGCCCACGCTGAGCGCGGCGGCGGCGTATTCGTTTGACGTTGCGCACGCGGGCGATTCCCTCCTCCGTGATCCGGTCGATTCGCAAATCATTACACAGGTCCAGTCTCTCGGAACACAAGGAAGCATCTATAACAGCCAGGCAGACGACGGCCTTTCCAATGGCGGGTTTGGCACTATACCGGGCGCCACCGCGCCCACCGACACCGACCGAGACGGAATCCCCGATGCTTGGGAAACCACTCATGGCCTGAATCCCAACGTGGCGGATTCCACCAAGCTCAACCCGTTGGGCTATACCATGATCGAACAATATGCCCAGCAGCTTGGGGACGAATACGCCACTCAGACCTGGTCCCAGCCAAGCGGCGATTGGACCCCTGGTACTTGGTCGTCTGCCACCCCTGGCATTTATGACCATGCGGTGGTGCAGGGGAACAGCGTTGTGAGCATCGCCGTCGGCGATGCCGCCAGTGCCTTTTCCGTTTCTCTTGGCGGCAGCACATCAGGGACGCTCTCCGTCACCGGCGGCTCGCTCGTCGTGCAGGACACCATTTATGTCGGTGCTCAAAGCAATGCCGTTTTGTCCATCGGGGGTGGAACAGTCACCGCCAACAATCTCCAGCTCGGAAATACCGTGTGGGACGCTAACGGCAATGCGACCAGTTATACCGGCACTTTTAACTTCACCGGTGGAGTGTTGCAGGTCGGCCAGATCGTGCGGGGCGCGGGAACGCCAGGAAACTGGACGTCCGGCGCCGCTTGGAACTGGAACGGCGGTACCGTTCAGGCCTTTGGAAATCTGAATATCAACGCTCCCGCCACTCTCGGGGCCGCCGGCGCATTTGTTAACACGGTCGGGCCCGATGGGACCGTTTACAGCGGTATGATCTCCGGCGTCTTGGGGGGAACCGGACCCTTCACCAAGCTGGGTGCCGGGCAGCTTACGCTCTCCGCCGCCAATACTTACCTCGGCTCCACAACCGTCCTCGGCGGCGTTTTGACGATCACCGGTTCCATTCAGAATAACGGGTCCGACGACGTTTTCGTCGCGGCAGACCCTACTGGCGCCACAAAGCTCGTTCGAACCACTTCCGCCGGCGCCAGCTACGACGGTTTTGGCTCTGCCGTAACATCCGATCTCCTGAGCCGAGCTGATATCGTCAGCGGATACAACCAGACCAACAATCCCAACGGAAAAAGCATCGCGATGGCCTGGCGACAACGCCTCTCCAGCGAAGTGCCGAATCTCATCAGCGATGCCATCACCATCACCGGCATGGCCAACTCCGGCGCCACGGGCGCGGGGCAGACCGATGCCTTCGCGCTACAGATGAATTTCACGACCAGCGAGTTCTCCGCAAGCGGGCCGCTGAGCGAACAGAACGCCGCGTCCGCCGGGACGCTTCATCTCGATTGGCTAAACCCCAACGGCGGCGGAACCGGCGTTTCAGAATGGGTGAACGCGATCAATGGCAACTTCACAGCCGGCGTGATCGGCGACGTCTTCACCGACGTTCAAGGTCCATGGAGCGCATTTGCCGCGATGCATGACATCACCGACTCCAACCTCGCCAATTACCTGGGAAGCTGGGGCGTCGACACAACAGACAACGAGGTTTGGGCCGTCGTGGATCACAATTCCACCTTCGGCGCATATTTTGACATCGCCAATGTCCCTGAGCCGTGTTTCACGGCGGGAGTTCTCTTGATGGCATCTGTTTTGGCTTGCCGCCGCCCGCGCCCGTCGTATTTCCGAAGATCAGAAATGAGACGGTGAAGCGGCTGCACGAAGCACACGTTTGCGTAGAAGCGAACCGCCAAGACTGCCCAAGATCCCCACGAATTTATGTGAGTTCATTACGGCGGCAAGAAACCGCGAGTTACGTAAGTCCTTGTGACCCGCGCGGCTCTTCAAAGACTTCCGACCCCTTTGAATGTTCCGACCCCTTTGAATGTTCCCTTTGAATGTTCGATCAGGGCGCAACTTCAGACTCCCGACGCAATTCCGACTCCACGATCTTGCGTACCGACCCATTCCACCATTCGTCAGTCGATCCAGCCAAAGCATCGACAATCGGCTGACCTGGGTGTTGCTTGGCGACTTGCCGGACATAGCGTAGCGCATCGACCCAATCAGTTGGGATTTCGGTGGAAAGCACGGAGAAGTCGTCGTCGCTGAGATCCGCCACCGCTTGCAACAAATTCGAAAGCGTTTTCGGCCCGATTCCCGGACCTTGTAGCAAAACGTGGAAATCGTGCTTGAATCCATCTGCCGACAGATGATTCAAGCCAAGACGGGCCATTGCTTGTGCGTATTCCAGGCCCATAGGCCGCATTGCCGCAGCCAATGCGGCATATCCGATCGGTCCGGTCTCCTCGGAACTGGCGACACGGATAATTTCCTGTTCCGTGTCGGGCGACCCACCGCTGGCGATCAAGAGTGCCTCACGGGAAATCGTCCATGGCCAGGTGCCGTATGCGAATACGAAGTTTACGTATCCAACCGCGCCACGCAGAAGGGCAATTGGGCTTTGGGTATCGATATGTTTGTCCGCGGCCTCGAAATCGCTGTCGTCCTCGGCCGGTCCTGCCATTTCCTGATCCAACGATTCCAACGCGGGCTTCGCAAGAATTGACACAAAATGTGCGATTGCCTCGGTGCGCTGTGGCGATTCGAAATTGAAAATTGGGCAGGAGGCGTTCCAGGCGGTTAGAAAATGAATCAGGGAAGAAGCCGGGTGTTGCGGATCGTAATCGTTTGCCGGCGAACCAGGCGTCGCATCTGCCGCAATTTCGCGGTCCATCGCGCCAGGCTCAAATTTAAACTCGGCCGGACCAATAGTCCATTGAATCGGGCGGCCGCTAGCCGCGTCAACACGCAATGACTCCTCTGTTTCTTCAACCTGGAGAATGCCGTCCCGCATTTCAGTTTTTGTCGGAACCCTCGAAGGATCAAACAGGCGCGTGACTAAATCGAGGCACGCCACCGGAGCGATCGAACACTCAAGCCGTATCGGCGGATCACCCTCATACGAATCACTAGGAACCCCGACGTAGAACATCAGCGAGACGGGGCGCTCCTTGTTCGTCGGATCAGGCACCAAATTCAGATTCATGTCGAGCGGTATATCGGTGCTTATAGTAAACCGGTGATGTGCGGCCACGGAGAATACGTCCAATTTCTTTGGAGTAGCCACAATAGTGAGATCAAGGCCCTGCGGCGCTTGTCGACTAAAAAACTGGTTGGAATCGATTTCTGAAGGGGCGCTCGCCGGTGCCCCGGTTACTGCATCCCTCGTCCAGTGCACCGCAAATCCTCGGTCTGCTTGCATTACAACCTTGCCGTGTTGGCGGCCGTAATCAAACTTGAGAGCAAACGATTCCCCTTTCTCCATTGATTCCTGCATTGAGCGCGCCATGCGCAGCATGATTCCTTGCGGGGAATCGGCCGGAATCGGCTTAGACAACGGCGGAACGTTGGGGTGTTCCCAGAAATCCATTGTCAAGCTCACTTTTCCGGGATTCGCAGGTGACCATTTCGCGCCAATGTCATGCTGGAAAAACCGACCACTATCCCAGAACTTTTTGCGCACGGCTCGCAACACATTCAGATCGACGGACATTCCGGGCCTCAATCCGGCAAAATCCAGCACTTGCTGTCGCGTGTTGATCGACAGGCCGGTGGTTTGGATGTCGGTTAGGATGCCCTTGGGACCTTCATTGAGAATGCGTACGACAAGTCGCGCGATGTGGTCGCTGCGAAGTTCAGGTTCCACTTTGACGTCTGCCCAGAAAAGCCCCTGACTCAATAGCGCTTTGACGATTTGATCCTTGTAATCATCCAAATCCTCATTGGACAAATTGGCCGGGTTGCCGACTTTCCAATGCGCGTCGGCTCCCTCCGGTGATTTCCATGTCGGAATGAAAAGGGTTCCAACTCTTTCGTCGATTTGCGCCGCATCCGGCTCTCGAGGGCTTGGCTGCGTGAGGGCCGACACCAGCGCCTTGGCATCTGCCAGAGACGCCCCAATAATCTCCGCATTCCCCGCCGTGTATCGAGGTCCCTCGTTGACATGAATTAGCAGATGATGGCCGGACGGATCGAGTTCGACCCCGACTCGGGCATTGGCGTAACCGTTAGCCAGGTAATCCTCTTGACTGGACCGCTGAACCGTTTTGATGAACTCATCCATTGGCGCCGAGGGCGAACCGGCCAACTGCACTGCCGCGTCAACCAGAAGCGCATGACGCAGCTTATCGGCGGAAACCAGTCGGCACCCCCGCACCTCCGCCGCCGTAATATCCCCCGCAACTCCAACGAGTGAATCCGCGGCGCGAAGGCTTTGGCACTTAGTAGCCAGCAACCCGGCCATAGCCAGAATGGCCAAGACGAAACGCCGATTGAATTGATTTTCGCCCTTGGTAAAAGAGACGCTCAAGCGTTGGCCGCCGCAAGCACGCTCCGCTCGCAATCCACCGTTTCCCATTTGACCTTCGGCCCACAACGATGTCGGGGCCGGACCACGTCCAATCTTCTGCTTGGGCGGCTCCTAACGCAAATAAAGCGTAACGCGCAATACGGTCGGTTTGGCTGTGAATTGCAGGCCCCAATCGGTCTGATCGCCGTTGAGGATTCTGGACGTTACGAATACACCGTGCTCGTATTGACCTTCCTCCACGATGAGATATTGCCAGGGCTTTTCCGAATCCGGCCCGGCCGGGAGAAACCCGACGCGAGAAAATAAACCGGTTACAAGGAACTGATTTTCGCCGAGCTGCGCGACCAAGGCGCGCCCATTGGGTGGACGCGGGATCGTAGGCCGCGTGGTGGCGTCGGGGCTCAGACGCCGCATCGGCCGAAACCAAACGTTGGCGTCCCAATTCCCGAAATGCAGAACATGATCGGGCGTTTCGGCGCGGGGATCGTCCGCCGGCGGCGCCGATTCCGCCTCCGGCAATTGCCCGGTGGCATCGCGCTCATCCACCGCAGTTTGAAGTCTTCCATCGAAATTGAGTTGGGCAATCTCGCGCGACATGGGGCCTATCAATTCATAATTCTGGGCCGTCGGCGTCATCGCCTGTTCGGCCATCATGCCTGGGTTCAGCGGAGAATCGAACGGATGCGTGTAATCCATTCCAAAGGGCGAGAAACCAATGGCCCCACGGCCCAACGCGGCAAAAAAGAATCGCGCATAGTTTCCCGGTCCGATCGTTTCGGGAACGAACAGGGGGTTGTCCGGGCGGTGGAAAAGATCGAGCAGCTTCAGATACTTGGGCGTGCCACGCTCATAAATATCCGGGGCCAGAATATCGACTGCTGGGGCCTCGGCTTTCCAGATCGGAAAGACGTTATCGTTCGGACCGCCGCACTCGTATTTCGGCGGCCAACCCGGATGAAACGGATCGCGCGGCGGAGAATTGACGTACATGGGCAGCGGATAAACCGCCTTTCCCGCGGCCGCGACCTGTCCTATGAATTTCGAGACGCACCAGACGTGGAAAAATTCATCCGCGTCCTTGCCGAAAACATCCCGCCAATTTGCAGATGCCTTGACGCCCTTTTTCCCCATGGCCGCGACAACCTCGGCCGGCGCCGCGCCATTGAAAAGGGCCTGCGCGGCGGCAGAATAATCGCGCACTCCACCCCACGTGCCCGGTTCATTTTCCACCTGGACCATCAGGACCGTGTGCCGAGGATCAACTTCCTTGAGATGCCGCATCAGCGTCGAAAACGCCTTCATGTCCGCGGCCAGCGTATCTTTGGCCAGCGGGCTGGGAGAATCGATGTATTTGCCGTCCGATCCGATCATGTTGGGGTATCGGACGGGATCGAGCTTCATCCACCGGGGCATGTAATGATTGCTGCCATTTTTCCACGTGCCAAACCAAAGCAACACCAGGTGCAGGTTTTCGTCGCGGGCCTGATCCAGCAGCGTATCGATCACGGAATAATCGAATTTTCCATATTCGGGTTCAAACTGCTCCCAGTAAACTGGAATTTCGACCGTGTTGACGTGCATGAACTCCATGGCCGGCCAGACCTTCGGCAGCACCGCCGGCCAGGCGCTGGAATTGCCTACCTGAGCGCCCAGGATCAGATAGGGCGCGCCGTCAACAAACAGCGCATATCGGCCGTCCTTCTCGACAATGCGTGGAATCGAACCATCGTCGCCGCGCGCCTGCGGAATCAGCAAAGCAAAACTCGCCGCGATGAGAACAGCTCGGGAAATTCCCATTTGAACCTCCGCCGACGGACGTCGTCGGCCGTTTTGCGTAGGATACCGAGGTTTGGAGTTTGGACAAACGTTTTTCAGAAATCAAGCTCCAATCTGAGCGTCAGCACGAGTGCATCCGGCAATCTGCCGCCGGGGTGAATGATGTATTGCAAGTCCGGCTGAATGCTCGCCCATGGCGTGAGCGGGTGTCGTACGAATCCCTCAACGGCCAGCTCGAAGGGATAATTGAGTCCCGCTTGATGGGAGATATGGGCGTATTGGGCCGTGATTCCCAACGTATCGTGGGGGAAAGCGATATCGGGGCCCGTGTCGGTGAATCCAATTCCGACGTGTTGGTCGATGGGGTTGATGTCCGGCTGGGTCAGGCCGAATTCCGCGAACATGCGCAGGCCACGGTCAGAATCGTTTTCGCCGGCCGGCTGGTAAAGGGTTTGATCGAAGACGGCATACATTCCCTGGGCGCCGTCCGACTGCGTGCCGTCAAATTTCTGGAACGTACCGGTGTGTCCCCACGCGCCAACTTTCAAATTGCCCGGGAAATCCAGCAGTGGCGTGCCGTGCCACTGAACCCCGGTTTCGCCGATGATAAACGTGCCGAATCGCGTCGGCTGGACGCTGGCGGGATCGTCCACCAAATCGCCAAATCGGTCCGAGCGGTTGGCGTAATAAGCCCCGACGTCGGCAAAAAACCAGTCCGTCGGCGTGAAGAACGCGTTAATCGACGGCATCGGATCGGGAGTCGTCGGCATCAGGAAGATCGTGGGACTCACTTGCGTGGAACTGTTGAGAAACGGCAGGGCGTTGTCGATCACGCAGAACTCGGTGTTGGCATCCACCTTTCCAATCTTAAGGCGCAGGGCGCCGTTCAGCAGGGTCTGCTGATACCACGCCTCGAAAACCTGAAGGTAGCGCGAGGCATTGAGCTTGTCGAAGACCTGGAGATCGCCCACCAACGCCGTCGTCGGATTGCCGAACGCATGGTCCTCCAAATCGATATAAAACTCCCCGCCGTGGATCTTCACCAGCTTCTCCATGTCGAAGGTGAAATTGAGATCGAAGGTGGTCGCACCGTCCGGATGTGCCGTGTCCAACCCGCCCTGGAAATTGTCGAACCCCTCCAGCACCAGGTCCGCGCCGATGGTGACGCCGGCATCGGCCAGCTTCCGCCGCGCCCCGAACCAGTCGCCGGTCAGTTTGCCGGAAAAATCGGGGCCGGACTGCTCGTCTGTGTTCGGCTGGACCGATGTCTGGGTGGAAGCAATCGAGTCCGCCCGCGCCGCGGCGGCACCCAGCAGCACAGCTCCCAACAACCACGCCGCCAATCCGAGCGATCCGTTCATGCAGGTGCGTGTCACTTGGCCCAGAGAATTTCCCCCTCCCCTTGTACTCAGGGGGAGGGTTGGGGTGGGGGTGGAGGGCTTGCCCTCCACCGTCGAAGGTCGATTGACCCACGAAACCCCCACCCTGACCCTCCCCCGGAGTACCAGGGGAGGGGAAAGAGAGAGCTTGCAGAACGTGTTGCGCACCCCGTTCATACGACGACCTGAATTTGAGATTTTCCATTCCACGGTCGGAGGATATCATACCGAATCGAACTCAGCCGAGAATTTTTCCGGGAGCAGATGACATGACGCTGACCGATCGTGAAATCTGGACCGCGGCGCATGGAATGGTTCTGGGCGCCGGTTTTCTGCTGCTGTTCAGCGGGACGCTGGTGGGGTTGTGGATACTGAGGCCGAACTGGCTGACGCCGGCGGGCGCGCGCATCGTCGCCCGGCTGAGCGCCGCGGCTGCGTGGGCGATGGCGCTGCTTGCATTCGCGGCCGTCTTGGCGGGGACATACGTCATTTATCCCTGGTATCGCGCCAAGCCTCCGTCAAACACCACGCCCGATGCGCTCGGGGAGGCTTCGCCTTCCCTGTCGCACTATCCCAAGTTTCTTCTCCTCTCCAGGCCTGAAACCGCCGGCTGGCACGAATTCGGCATGGAATGGAAGGAGCACGTCGCCTGGCTCGCCCCGATCCTCGCGACGGCAGTTGCATTCTGCCTCACGCGCCTGGGCGCCGGCCTGGTCGATCATCCCAGACTTCGCCGGACGCTGCTCGTGCTCCTGACGATTTCCTTTTTCTGTGCCGCCGTGGCCGGAGCGCTGGGCGCCCTGATCAACAAGGCCGCGCCCACGAAATGAACGACGCCCAAGAGGTCATTCATGGTTATGTCCGAATCGAACCCGGCAGAAAATCCCGCAAGCCCCGCATCCGCGGCCGGCTCGGCTTGGTCCGCCATCCTCGCCGCCGCCACCGGCTGCGCCGTGCTCGGCATCCTGACCCTCCTGACCGAAATCTGGGGACCCGTCTCCCGATTGCTCACTTTCAGCAAGGCCGCCGGCGACCTTAGCGGCGTGACAACCCTGAGCATCCTCGCCTGGCTTTTCGTCTGGGCCGTTCTCCATGCCCGCTGGAAAACCCGCGCCATCCCCGCATCCGGCTGGATTCTGGCAGCATCGCTGATCCTGATTCTCGTCGGATTGCTCGGCACGTTTCCACCGATTGCGGATTGGCTTGGCGGGCTA
>JBEKXM010000054.1:0-13104 GCA_049512115.1 Tepidisphaeraceae bacterium
CGTTTTTACCGATATCCCCATCACCGTTGGAACTCTGAATTTTAGCAATACCCACACCTTCGAGATTAGTGGAACGGGATCGCTCACGCTCCAGGGAACAAGCGGCACTGCGCAGGTCATCGTTCAGTCGGGAACTCAAGAAATCGATCTGCCTACCACGATTGCCTCCAACACCACTTTCAACGTCGCAACCGGCGCCACACTTGTCATCGCCGCGCCGATTACGATAGATTCTGGTGACAGCATCACGCAGACTGGCGGTGGCACGGTGACTTATCAATCCATCGTCAACGTGCAATCCGGCGCTTCGGTCGCATTTGGAAGCTCGGCGACGATCAACGCCTTGAATATCTCCTCGGATTCGAAGGCATCCGTTCGATCGGGCACTGGAAGCGTACTGAAGGTCAGCAATCTATCCATGAGTGGAACCCTGGATTTAGCCGACAATGCGCTGGAGGTCGATTATGGCGGGGGCGGATCACCCATCGACGGAATAAAGGCCGAAATCTACGCGGGCTATAACCGCGGTTTGTGGAATGGAATCGGAATTACCAGCAGCGCGGCGCGTGCGGATCCTTCGAAGTACGGCATCGGCTACGCCGACGGCAACCTGGACTTTGGAACCGCCGCCCAGCCGGGTGAGATAATCGTCAAGTTTGCGCTGCTAGGCGATACTAATCTTGATGGAACGGTTGACTTTGGCGACCTGCTGACCGTCGCCGACCATTACGGCACCACGAACAATGATTGGGCCGATGGCAACTTCACCTACGATCCGTCGGGATTGGTGGATGTCGAGGATTTGCTGGCTTTGGCGCAGAACTATCAAGAGCCGCTCACGGCCGACCAGGCGGCACAATTGCCGGCAGCATTCGTGTCGGAGTGGACTCTGGCCCAATCGGAGGTCCCGGAACCGACCTCCGCGGCAATGATCTTGGCTGGCTCCTGCTTGCTTCTGGCTCGTCGCCGCCACACCGGCGTGTGAGTGGATTCGGCGCGCCCCACGGCACCCTGGATACCACCAACAACAGTCTTTTCGTGTCCGCTTTATAGTGAACGATGTACAGAGTGCATTTCAGATACTGCGTGAGCGCCGGGTCAGCAGTTGGGCCAAATAATGCCGAGGATCGATGTTATGTGGGCGGTAGATGTTGGTCAGGTTGGAAAAGATCGCCGTAGTCTGGCGGACACGATGTCCACGGTCGCGCGTGATCTCAATCTGGTATATGGAGTCACTTGTGTCATCGACCTGTCGCGCCGGCCATGGACTCCTTTTGTTGTCGGATGATTCCGACCTACGCCAACGAGTAGTCGGGCAAAAGGACTGTTGGGCCAGACTGCGGATTCAAATGGGAAAACGTCGTGGACTCGGATGATCGGCGGTCGCACCGAGCCGGGTACGGGAGCGTTACCATACGCGCCAGAAACCAAGCAACGTCAAATCTCTGTTTATGGATCACCTTTTCGCGGCGCTTATGAAAAGCCCGGACAGAATCCAGTGCGTCGGCAGGTAAATCACCAGCGGGAAAAAGATCATCAACAGCGCCAGGTAGAGCAGCGGCGGCAAATAGTGTTGCGGTTTGTTTCCGGGACCAAAAACCCAGTTGATGTTGTCAGCCGGATCAGTTACGGCGTACGTGACCGGCAGAACAACCAGCGCCATCAAAGTTTGCGCTATCAACGCTCGACGATCATAACCCAACCGGTAAACCATCCAGACGAGAAGCACCGGAAGCACGACATGGAACAGGGAAAGGGCTCGCACGTACAACGGAATGTGCGGATCAAACATATAGCTGCTCAGCCCAATCCCATCGATTCCGAAGTTCAGACGGAGGAAGAAATTGATGTTCCACACCAATACCGGCAAAAGGATCGCGAGCGACATCATGCTTGCCAATAGCGAGCTTCCCAGCCAGAGCGCGACGACCGTCGTCAGCAGCGCAATATCAGAAAACCAGAGGAAATTGCTCGGAGGATAGTGCAGCAGATAGATCGGCACGAGAACGCACACATACAGGGTGTAGACAATCTTGATCCATAGCGCGATATGGCCCGAGGAGAGCGTAAAAACGTCCGAGGCTGCTCGATCCATGTTACAAAGGATAATGTCTAACGAACATTCGCGGAACGGGGCTTTTGCGTTGGGGGATATTGGCATGCTGCTACTGGGTTGGCCCGCGATACACAAACCGTACTACCCTGACGGAGTTGGATTTCGCCGCTTCCAGTCATCCGGCAGCCATTGCTCGATCTGGCTCATTGGCGTCGCCGGCAAATTCGTCAACAACTGCGTCAGATATAGTTGCGGATCGATGTTGTGCCGGCGGCAGGTGCTGGTCAGACTGCTGAGGATCGCGGCGGCCAACGGATTGTCTTTGCCGACGTTCGCCAATGTTCCGGAACCGGCCAGCGCGGGGATGACACTGATGGCGGGATTGGGAATTCTTTGCCGGCGGCGAAGATCATCGCGCCAATCTGAGCCGAAGACTGAACGTGCGTGTCCGTCCAACGAACCACATCTTCAATTTGACCATCGGCGGCGTCAGGATGGCTTCCGTTTGATCAACAGAGGTGTCGATGGCTGCGGCAAGACGGATCAAGAGTTAGCGATTCATTTCTGCTGGGGTCGAAACCAAACCGCAACGTTTCCGCTGTCCCTGGAAGTGCTGCAGTAACATTGCCCGGCCTTAATCATTGGCAAGGCTCGGCGGAGATTTCCTTACATGGCAAAGCGCATTGGGCCGCGGCCGAACAGGTCACGGCGCCGGCGGCGCAGGCGTGGCGTCGGTGAAGGACAAGGCGGACACTGAAAGGAGGAACCGCTCCACGCACAGGGAATCGGATGTCTGTTGAAGCTCAGCAATGCCGGCGGCAATTCGAGTGGTGGCAGAATGCCCGGGAAAGTATTGCGCCAGATCAGGATCGACCTGCATCAATTGCTTCATCGCGTCGGGATCGCCCTGGGCACGCCAGTAAAGGTCCAACTGGCTCAACAAATCCTTCTGCCGCATTTCCAGCTCGGTCAGGTCAACCGAAACCATCGCCAGTTCCTCAATCAACCGGCCATTCAGCTCCTTGCTCCCGCGGGAATGCAGCTCGCTGATTCGCTCCGCGAGGCGGACCTGGGCTTCGGCGATCGCGGCCTGGGCGGCGTCCAATTCCGCCGGACCGGCCAAGCCCGCCTTGGCCTGCTTTTGCAGGGCTTGGAGTTGCTGTTTGCGCAATTCAATCAACTGCTGCAATTGCGCAACCAGGTCGTCCTGCTTCTGGGCTTGTGCGTCAAGATCCGCGTCGTGCTTCTGTTGCTGCGCGAGGGCCATTTCCAGGGCCGTTCGGCGAATGTCTTTGGCCTTCAAGCTGAACTGAACCGTCTGAATCTCATTTCTCAGCGCTGTAATCCGGTCCGCGATAAGCGAGTCGGGGTTGATGCCGGATATGTGTTGGGCGCGTTCCAACACGGATTGTGCCTCAATCATCGGCAGAAGTTCATTGCCGATCAGCGCAATCCGGGCCGCGCGCTGGTCGGCGGACCATGCGGCCTTGTCGGGCGCAAGAGTGAATTGCTCATAGAGGAACGCGATGCACTGGGCTGCGGTAGCCAGTTCTCTTATATTCGGGCTTGTCCGCGCGGGTTCAAAGCCACCGTTACCACCGAAGCTGCGACGGTCGAAGCGCCCAACAGGATGGCAATAGATCTCCGCATCGACCCGTCCGTCATGCAAAGCAAACGAATCCGCGGTGAATTGACGACCGGAGCGCATGCTACTCATCATCAGTACGGCGTTTAAGTCAAAGCGGAGTTGTTCAGCGTCGGTACGGGTGGTTGTTCCCTGGATGCGTATCACCAGCGCGCCGGGTTCCAGCGGCGCGGGGGCTGCGGAGCCAATTCCCGGCTTGGCGGTCTGGGCCGGCGCCCGCGTCCAGAGTGCGACGATGGTCAAGGCGAAAACGGTCGCCGCGAATTTCAATTGCTTCAACATGGCTTTCATCCTTTCTTATCCAGGAAATCCAAGCGCTCTCGGACCGGCTCGGCCCACGACGTGGCAGCGAAATACTTGAGAACCTGCTCATAGGCGGATTCCGCCGGCGCCGGCAGCCCGGCATCACGCATGCGGTCGGCTTCGAGCACCACGACGGCGGCGGCTTCATCCAGCGGATTGAAGTCCGAGTCGCCGTGGAGTTGCGCCAAACGAGCGTTGGCACGCTGGAGCCGATCCACGGCATCGAGGTGGGCGACAAGTTTCTCCTGTGCGGCGATGCGCGCGTTCAGGTCCGCAAGCTCGCGGTCGGTGGAGATGGCCTGAGCGATGGCCGGCGCCTGCGGCACGACCTGGCGCGCCAGGCGTCTGGTGTGCGGCAGGGCCATCCAGAAGAACGCGGACACCCCGATTGCCGCGACAGCCGCCACGCCAATGGCTCTTCTCTCGCGCCGCCGGGCCGTCTGCCACGCCGCCGCGGACAAATCGGCGGGGTTGAGCGCCGGCCTGAGGGAGCGCTGGTCGGCTTCGTGAAGCAATTTTTCCAGTGGGTCGGACATTACGGTTTCTCCAGTTCCATCCATGGGCCAAGCGATTCCCGAAGCGTCTGGCGAGCGCGATGCAGTCGCACTTGCACGGCGCCGATCGAAATTCCCAGGACCTGGGCTACCTGTTCATGGGCCATCCCTTCCAGGTAATGCAATGCGACGACCTCTCGATATCGACTTCCCAGCCCAGCCAGCGATCGAGCCACCACAGCGGCCCGATCCGCCTGCTGCATCGAACCGGACGCGTCCTGGCGCGTCGAGGTTTGGGCCAGGAGGGCGAAAGCTCGCCACAGGGCTGCACGCACGCGCTCTTTGCGGTGGTGCTGCCGACACACGTTCAGGGCGATTCGCGTCAGCCAGGTGCTCAATTGGCTGTCGCCGCGAAACTGCCGGACCGAGCGAACGGCCGCCACGAAAACTTCCTGCACCAAATCCTCCGCGTCGGCCGACCAGCCCGTCAGCCGCGACACCAAACGTGTGATGCGTGCGTGGTGGTCCGCGACGATCTCGTCCAACGCCGAGCGGTCACCCGACCGTATTCGCCCAATCAGCAAGCGCTGGCGAAGCGCTTCGGGCGGTTGGCGAGGATCGATCAGCTCGTTGGCCGGATGGCCGGGCTCGGTTCTCACTGAATCCATTTGATGCGCCAGTTCAGTTTCGATTACAGGAATCTTACCCGCGGGCAAAGATCGCTGCAGAGAGTTTGCGAGCGATACAAACAAGGGTGGTGAGCGATACATGAACGGCACTTTATCGTTGGAGGATTATCGCCATCGGCATTCCCGACAGTTGCGTCCTCTGCTACCGACCGGGCGGCGGCGCGATACAATGATCCACGTCGTTTTGTGCGAATATGCAACAGGATCAACTGTTAACAGACGCCGTTCCCGAATTGGCAAATCGCCTGATTTCGGCCCTTCGAGCAATTGGCCGACCCGAGATTGCCGAGCAGCTTACGGTTGTTCATTTGCGGCACAGCACTTACGACCAGGATGTTGACGCGGGCTATCTCTACGTCACTGAATCTCGGCCCTTGAACGTCGTTGAACAGAACGTAATCGGCGTCAAGCATGGTGAGTGCGTCACGCTCGATCAGCTTCCAGGGACGGTCGTTATTGACGTTGATAACTTCGGTCGCGTCAAAGGAATTGAGTTACTCGGCTACGCCGAGGTCTTTCGGCGGATCGGGCGTACTACATAAACATAGGCGGTGCGCCATCGGGACTACCCAGAACCTACTGAATCCCGCCTCTCCCATTGGTCCGGCAGCCACTGCTGGAGTTGGCTGATCGGCGTGACCGGCAGGTTCGTCAGCAGTTGAGTCAGATATCGTTGCGGATCAACGCCGTGCCGGGGGCAGGTGCTGGTCAGGCTGGAAAGGATCGCCGCAGTCTGGCGGACACGATGTCCACGGTCGCGCGTGATCTCAATAATGGAAATGGCGTCACTTGTGTCGTCGGCCTGCCGCGCCGGCCATGGACTCCTTTTGTTGCCGGACGATTCCGACCTACGCCAACGAGTAGCGGCTGCCCCGTTCATCCTTCAATCGCGTTCGCTTCAGCTTCCCCGCCTTCACCATCTGGCTGAGGGCATTGTCCACTGCACCACCCCGCCCGGCTTTCTTCCACGCTGCCGCCAATTCGGTCGTTGTCAGCCCCTTTCGCCCCTTCAGCAGCGACAGGATCATTTCCTCGGCGGTGTGCTTGAACGTACCACGCTGCCGCTGCCGAGGAGTGGACTTGGCGGCTAGTGCCGCTTTTGGCTCTGCCAGTCCCAATCTCTGAAGGGCTTCCCGCTTGCCTAGACCCCGGATAGCCAACCACTTGGCCTTCTGACCTTGCCGTGGTTTGCTCTTCCCTCTCTCCCATTGGTAGATCGTCACTTCCGACACGCCGACGAGCCTGCCGTAATCCCTGGCCGACAACCCTAGCTTCATCCGATGGGCCTTAACGCCTATAGCCCGGAACCGGGCCTTCTCCAGCACCTCGGGTGTTGCGATCACTTTCTTCGGCTGATTCTTCTCAACGAGCGCCAGACGCTTGGTGAGTGAAGCAATCTGCCGCTTAAGTGCAGCCAGATCATGCCGGTGTTGGGCGACAAGTTTCCTCGTGACCTTTGTTGATGCATTGACCACTCGCTTTGAAAGTCGGGTAATCTGCTGGCTGAGGACGGCGTTGACGTTCGGCATTGGGAATACTCCTGCATAAAACTACAAACCGCTCATGATTCTCGCTTCGTCCACACGGTCTGATCCTTCAGTGCTGCACCCGGCACTTCCAAAGCGCCCGATCGTGGAGACGCTCGGCTGAGTAAAGCGGCGATGCCGGAATTTCCATGCCACCGGCAGCATCTCGGCATGGTGCAGCTAACTTACGGGGGCAGCAGCAGAAGAAGCAGCCACCCAAGAGATGCGTCAACCTGCCGCAGCATATATCACCTGAATGCGGACTTCGCGCAAGCCAAATGTTGTCGTGACGAGGACAAGAACTTGCAGCAAACCAAGCCGATGATATAGTCTTGTCTACATACGCGGGTAATCTCGGGGCGGGTGCGGTTTCCACCCATCTCGAACTGGCTGTCTGCCTCTCGACGAATCCCGCGAGCGCCGTCTCCGGCACCGGGCAAGACCGGAGGACAATCACGATGCTCCGCCATGTCTCTGCATCTCAAGACGGTTTGACGCTCAAGATACACGGGGGCGATCGTTCCAGCCTGCTGGCGTTTGATCTCGACGCGGGGCAACCGGACCTCAAACGGCTCGCAGGGTTCAGCGTGAAGGTCACCGGCCCGGACGGGCATGCGCGAACACTGTTGAACCGCCTGGATTTCGCAAGCGGTTACACGGCGGCGACCACATCGAAGGATCGGGAATGGACCCCCTCGGACGAGGCGCCGTTTCAGAAGTTCCGTTGGGGCGACTTCCCCCCGCGCGTCATGCCCGGCATTTACCGATATTCCGCAACCGCCATGCTGTTCGGCGCGGGCGCCACCGGCCAGGAACCAAGACTGGAGTCCGGACCAAGCGTGGAAGCCAACATCGAACTTCTTGATTCCACTCACACCCAATATGAGTTGGGCCTAACCAGAGGATATCTCTCTTCCCAGGCCTATGCGGAGATTTTCAAGAATGCCAATATTCGCCCCAGCGGCCCCAAGACCATCAACTATAGTACGAAACCTTTCGAGGCACAGTACGAATGGCTTGGCGGGCACGCCCGCGAACTGGTGTTCGCAATCCTCAGGGAAGCGGTCAGTGACACGTATATCGCCGTGGATGCTTTCACCTACGACCTGGATGAGCCGGATGTGATCCGCAGCTTGGCGGCGTTAGGCCCGCGACTGCGCCTCTATCAGGACAATGCGTCGCTGCACGTGGGCGCCAAAGCGATGGAGCCGAAGGCCATGGCGGCGCTGAAGTCCGCGGGGGCAGCGGTCAAATTGGGGCACTTCAAGCGGTATCAGCACAATAAAATGTTGCTTTTGAAGAAGAATGGCCGGGCGTACAAAGTTCTCGCCGGATCGGCTAATTTCTCCGTGCGCGGTCTCTACGTGCAGGCAAACAATGTGTTCGTCTATGATGATCCGACCATAGCCGGTTTGTACGAGCAAGCGTTCGAACAGGCATGGAACGACGCTCCGGGCTTTGCTAAATCACCAATCGCAAAGGCCTATTTTCCTTTCGCTGGCGCCGGCATTCCGACTGGCGAGGTTGCCTTCAGTCCGCACACGTCCGCGCCAGTCTCTCTGAATGAAGTCTCGACATCCATACAAAAGGCTGACAGCTCTGTGCTGTTTGCGGTCATGGAATTGAGCGGAGGCGGCGATGTGCTGTCCGCCCTGAGTACGGCATATAAGCGCCGCGACATCTTTTCCTATGGCGTAACACAGTCGCTGGGTAAGACGGGCACCCAAAAAGGCGTGAGAGTCTTTACCTCCAGCGCCTCCGGTGAGTTGGTGCCGTTTGCCGCATTGGACAAGAATGTGCCCAAGCCATTCCGTAAGGAATGGTCCGGTGGAACGGGGCAAGTAATTCACGACAAGTTTGTGGTCGTGGACTTCAACGACACCCACCCGCGGGTCTTCGCCGGGTCGTCAAATCTGGCCGCCGGCGGGGAAACCAGCAATGCCGACAACCTAGTCGAACTTACCGACCGCGTGGTCGCAACGGTATACGCCGTCGAGGCGATTCGCTTGGTTGACCATTATGCCTTCCGCGCTGCAATGACGCGGGCTACTAACGTCGCGCCGCTGTCGCTCCAGGGCGCTGGTGCGAAAGCGCCATGGTGGGAGAAATATTACGACCCCCAAACCCGTCAGTATCGTGAGCGTACGGTGTTGGCGCGTTGAACGGTTGGATGGATAGTTGTCACTTTGAGATGCTCTGGATGGGGAGTCCGAGGAGTTAGAAATGTCGAATCTCAAGCGTAATCACATCGCGGCATGCCGTCTCGGTCCACGGCCATTTGAGATGAGACCGTTTTTCTCCGTGCTTTGGCTCATTCTGCCCGTATTGGTCTGTGGCTGCGGCGGTGGCATCGAGACCGTTCAGGAAGCCGGATCGACGCATGTTGCGGTACTGTCCGTCGCCCGATGGGACGACTATCAACAGGCGGTTCAGCCCGCCTTTAGCCTTACTCCTCAGCAGGCGATGGACCAATCAGTCCCCAACATCGCAGATGTTGAAGGGAAGCTTTTGGATACCCTGTCGGCCAGCGCCAGTGTAACCGTGCCAGGCGCAACCTCAGCCAGTGGCGATAGCGGCTCGGCCAAGGGCAGTTCATCGCCCAGCAGTGCGTCCGGCAACTCCAAATCGACTGACGGTTCTGCTCCCGCCACTCAGCCCGCAATCGGACTCGATCCGTTGCAGCACTATTGGGCGGCAACCGCCCTGTGGCAAGAGGTGCAGCTTATAAATGTGTACGTGAAGGCCGCCGCGGTTGATCGAGAACAGTTTGTTCCCTATCTGGTGCGCTTGCAGGTGACATTGCTGCCCATTAAACGGCACGAGCCGCTTGACGCCTACACGACGATCTCATTCTTTCGCGGCGATTTTCCGACAACGCAGCCAAGCTATGACAATAGCCAGGCGGCGTCAGCCTCCACGTCGCCTGATGACGTGCGGATTATTCCGCTTCTGGTCACTGACGACATTCAAACCGCCTTGGAAAGTAAATCAGTGGAACGCGTTCGCCAGTTAGCGCTGACCCTGGCAGCCGCGATTCACGGGATCGGCGCTTCCGGATCGTTTTCAGACATGAACGATAAACTTCAAAGTGTCCTCGGAAATGATTTTGACAGCACGTTTACGGTCGCCCGGGTGTCCAGCAACACATTGCGCGTACGTTTCGGGGCGCAACAGCATCCGAACGCCGATGGCACACTGGGATATGAAATGGTCCCCGAAACACATGCCGTTACTTTGGTGGTGCTAGTACCGATAGATCAGGCCCAGAGCCCTGCTACTACGGATCGGATATTACGGCTCGTGTCGCAGACCAGCATGGTGAATGCGATCACGGGAGCATATCTGCCCGGCAGGGCTTCGCACCCCTACGATACTGCCGTGCAACAAATCCTTGCGGAAGAAAGCGTAAAGGCGAACAACCCCGCCAGTGCGAATAAAGCACGTAAGAGTATCGAAACCGACATCGCCGAAAACAATTACCAGAAGTTCTACGAGGACTTCGGCACGTGCTATTCTCCCCGAATCAATTTGGACTACCTGTGGTCCGATTTAGTCTTGGAGCGAGGCAAAGATCCCTACCAGACCGGGCTGCTTGTGGTCCCGCAAGTGCAGAGCCCGGCGCTGCTGGATGATCCTGGTAAGTTGAACTTTGTCGCCAACGATTCCGGACAACAGCTGCAAGTATTGGTCGATAACGGCGTCGGTTTATATCCAGACGCGGTAGCATCAACGCTTCAGGTGAAGACCTCCGACGGCGCGGTCTTATTGTTCCCAGCAACCCAGATGACCGGAACGGGTACGACGTTGCTGGCGACGTTCCCATCGCCCAAAGCCTTGAATCTGAAATTAGCTTCCAATGACCCCGTTCAGTTGGAATTGCGGGCATCCCGAATTTCCTCAACGACGAAGCCAGCGGACGCCGGAGAATATCCGTTAGGCGCAGAAGCTAAGAATGTATCCTGCTACTACGTGGCGATACCACCGCCAGAGACGGTGCCCTTTGCGATGAATGTCACCGCGACGAGCATCGCCATGGATTCGAGTAATGGCGGCACTCTTAATTTGTATTTTACAAAGGTCACAAATCCCGTGAAGGTGTCCATCAGTGGGGCGGATGTTGTCGTTGCCAGCCCGGCAGCCATTGCAAACTCCTTTACTACAACCGGAGAGGTTAACGTTACGAGTCCGGGCGTGGTGACCCTCTCGCTGTCCAATTTGAGCGCCAATGGGGGTGTGACTATTGCTGCAACTGACAGCAAAACCAAAAGCACGATCGGGCCGATCAAGCTGTCGGTCGTATCCGCCGCCGGTGGAGCGGCGAACGGCGCTACGACGCCCGGTCAGACAAAACCAAAAGGATGACGAAAGCCAGGGCGAATGGTGGTGTCCCGCAAATTAGCCGGGACCACAAAACAGATACGGTCGCGGGATGGTCGCCGATTGCATAAGAGGGGTCCGGAAGGACCAGTGAAACCGGCGAATTCCCATCTTGGTCAATCGCAAAGGAAGTAAAAGGAGCGCCAATGCCCCAAAAGCTTTGGAATGTCGTTCAGGATGAGTTGGGTCGCCTTCAATTGGGCATCTCGCCAGGTTGCGAAGCGGCCTTAAAGAATCTCGTTGATGCAGGTGCCTCCAATCTGGATAAGGCGGCTGCTGCAAGGAAACTTTTGGTCCAGGCGGCGCCCAATGTAATCGCTACCGATGATGCAACCGACGCCGCTCGTGCGGAGGCGAATCTTCGTGTGCTGGTCCAACGCATGGCCCATGACGCAAATAAAAAGGGGTATCCGGAACTGCGCGAAGATACGCTCGCTGCCGCATTGGGTTGGTTGTGTCCAGGCTTTTTCCCCTTTTGTTAGGGCACGTCTATGATGGACGATCGTACAAAATCAGCTTTTGATTATGCGTCAGATTCGGTCAAACAACTCATCACACTGGCAACCGGTATTGTCACGCTGACAATCACCTTTTCAAAGGATGTGGTAGGCACTTCCCCGACATTGCGTCTCAAATTGCTTCTTCTTGTGGCTTGGACGATTTATGTTATCTCGATCTGTTCTGGTGTGGCGGCGCTCCTGTGCTTAACCGGTGAGTTGGAGCCCGAAAGGCCTGCAAACCCGTTGCCGTCCGCCTCCATTTGGCGGGGTAACATACGGTTTTGTGTCCAAACACAGATTGCATGTTTCCTTTTGGCTACGATACTGATCCTCATATTCGGAGGGCTGAGCCTGTTCCATTGATCGTCAAGCCGCAAAGCGCCGAAGAACTTGAATAACGCCAACGGCACTCCAGGCGTTGCCACGCGATGTAGTATGCCCTTCGGCGTTGAGCTTGTCCGCAATGGCTTGGAAGGTTTGCCCTTCCGCCCTTCCCTGACGCATCATCGGCAGCAGATCGGCAACGGCGGCCAGCAGTTGCGTCAAGTAACGTTGTGGGTCGATGCCACGGCCGGCGACGTCGCGGCCTTGGACGCCTTCGCCGCGGCCAACGGCATCACCTTGGCCGATGTCCCCGAGCCGGCGAGTGCGGTCACGATAGTGATGGCGGGATTGGGAATTCTCCGCCGGCGGCGACGCAAGTAATCCGACAACGGCGGTCGATCGTCAGGCGCTGCCGGACACGGTGTCCACGGTCGCGCGTGATCTCAATAATGGAAATGGCGTCAGCGGTGTCGAACGCTGGTTGCCGGATGACTGGAAGCGGCGAAATCCAGCGCCGTCAGAGTGCGGTTGGTATCCAATGGGATCGGAATAGGGTTTCGCGATTACAATGCCCGACCGCATGACCCTCCAGCAGCAATTCGAATCCGGATTGTCGCATCATCAGGCTGGACGACTGGCCGCGGCGGAGGCGATCTATCGTCAAATCCTCCGAGAGAATCCCAATCATGCAGAGGCGCTGCATTTGTTGGGGGCGCTGGCCCTCCAGATGGGCCGGTTGGACGCGGCTGTGGAATTGATCCGCCGGGCCGTTCGGCTGAAGCCTGATCTTGCCGACGCACACTACAACCTGGGGATCGCCCTCCAGGCCAACGGACAAGTTGGCGAAGCGATTGCTTCCTATCGCCAGGCCATTCGGCTCAGGCCTGATCTTGCCGAAGCACACAGCAATCTCGGCAACGCACTGTTGGGAATGCGACAACTTGATGAGGCCATCGCTTCCCATCGGCAGGCGGTTCGGCTCAAGCCCGATCTTGCCGAAGCTCACTGCAATCTCGGCACAGCATTGAAGGACATGGGGCAACTTGACGAAGCGATCGCTTCCTATCGGTGTCGCGGGGCGCGCCAAAACCGGCCAGCGCGGGGCGCTCAAAACCGGCCAGTGCTGTGACGCATATACCTCATCCGTTTGGTTCCTTGCAACTTTCCATTGAGTTATTGGCCTTACATCA
>JBEKXM010000055.1:0-13076 GCA_049512115.1 Tepidisphaeraceae bacterium
CTGGACCCCACGGCGTTGCAAGATGCCGCCGCTCCCCCAACGAATTAAAATCGTCGCCTACCCCATCCCATCCGTCTGAACCTGCCCGGATTACCCTTCTCACGTCCGGATAACCCCCGCCCTTCACGTCACCTCGTTTGCTCCCCCGGCCCCCACATTGGATTTCATGCGTAATGGAGGTTCGCATGAAGCCGGAGAAAACCGAAAAACCGTTGGACCCACCGCCGGTCCAGGATGAGCGCCAGACCCCCATTCCCCGCAACGAGCCGCACACACTCGACAATTGCAATGGCTCCCTCGACTCAAGATTCGAGGCCGTCCTCGAAGCCTATGCCCTGGACCCGGAACGATGGGACGGGCTGCAATGACTGGCCGTCGAGGATTGTCTATTCCCTATTGGAAGAACCCCCGGCGATTGCTCTTTCTTTCAATAGGCAATTGGCAATCGGCAATCTCTTATCCCAGCGATCCCTTCGTGCTCGGCACCTCGGGATTACGTGGATCCAGGCTCACCGCCTGTCTCAGCGTCTTGGCCGTCGCCTTGAAGATCGCCTCGGCTATATGGTGATTGTTTCCGCCGTACGCCACGTTGATATGTAGATTCAGCTTCCCGTTGATCGCCACCGCCTTGAAGAACTCCTCCACCAGTTCCACCGGAAAACTCCCGACCGTCCCCCCCGAGTATTTCGCGTTGTAAACAAACGCCGGCCGACCCGACAAGTCGATCGCCACCTGCGCCAAGGTTTCATCCATCGGCACAATGGCCCATCCATACCGGCATATTCCGCGCTTGTCGCCCAGCGCTTTTTCCAGTGCCTGTCCCAGCACGATCCCCACGTCTTCGACCGTGTGATGCGCATCCACCTGCAAATCCCCTTCCGCGTGCACCGACAGATCGATCAGGCTATGCCGCCCCAAAAGCTCCATCATGTGATCGAAAAACCCCACGCCCGTCTCGCTCGCCGTCTTCCCCGTCCCGTCGAGGTTCAGCGACAGCTTCACCTTGGTTTCCTTGGTCTGCCGAAATATTTCCGCCGTGCGATCCATATTGTTACATCGCAATTCTCCGCGCCGCCATTCGAAATGCAACGCGCCCGCCCATCTGCCTCTGCCGTCCGGCTGCGTGACGCCATCGGCGCCCTTGCAAGACAGAAGATTTTCATCGGCTATGGTTTTCGTGCCGTCCGACAAGGCCAGCTCGAATATGCTCAGGCCCTGCCGATGCTCCAACCCCTGACTGTCCTGTTTAGGTTCGCAACCGCCTTCCGCGAGCTCAAAGAAAATCCAGTCGCCCGCGGAGGCGAAGCCTACCACGCCTCCGGCGGCAAATGCTGAGGAGTTTCGAGCGCGAGCTCGAAACTCCGCTGTAAAGGCCGCGGCACGCGGCGATTCCTCTTTTCCCTTTTTGCAGACGGCCGTTGCGAACGTGAACAGGCAAGCCGACGGTTCGCGCATCGGCAACGCCTTGTCATATACGAGCAAACGCCGCCGGACGCCACGAACACCGCAACCGATCATCCTCTTCTTCATCCACCCGCCCCCGCCGTTTCAGTCACGCACCCCTTCCGCCACCAAAGGCAAATCCTTCCCGATCACCGTGTAAGGCAGACGCCTCGTGACGCAATGGCAATCATCCCGCCGCGCACGTCGCATTTTGCGTGCATTTCCGTTGGACACGGCGCATAATGTTCTGCGGGTTGTCGGCTGGTTATTCTCGAGTCGTTCTATGCGATTGAGAGCCGTTTTCTCTTGCTTCCTCGCCATCTTCCTGCTCGCGGTCTCCGCCGCCTGGGCGGCCAAGCTCGTCCTCAACGACGGCACCGTCCTGGAAGGAACCATCATCAAGACCGCCGACGGATACTGGATCAAACTCTCCGACGGCTCCAGCAAAATCGTCGCCAAGGAGGACGTCCAGTCCTACAGCGGGGATTCCAGTTCCGACAGCCCTTCGCCAGGCTCAACCGATCTCGCCGCCGACGACGCCTCCCGAGCCTTCCGCTCCGCCCGCGGCCGCGCCGACGACGCCGAATCCGCCCTGGCCGCCGTATCCATCTGGCAACAGTTTGTCGACAAATACCCCGACTCCCCCGACATCGCCACCGCAAAGGCCGAATTGGACCACTGGAAAACGCTCGCCACCGACGGGGCCGAGAAAATCAACGGCGTCTGGGTCGGCGGCGACGATCGCAAAAAAATCATCGCCCAGGCCGCCGATCTCACCCGCCAGGCCGTCGACATGCTCGACAAGGATGAAACCCTCCAGGCCATCGACAAGCTCAAGCAAAGCGTCAGGATTTATCCCAATTCCTTCCTCACCAATTTTTCACTTGGTTACGTCTCGATGTTGCAGAAGGATTACGACGGCGGAGCACAATATTTCTCCGCCTCCATCCGCCTCAAGCCGCAATCCTCCGAGGCCGAGAACAATCTCGGCGTCGCCAATATCTTCCGCAAACGCTTTGAGATCGCCATCGACGAGTTCCTTTCCGCCGCCAGGATCGAGGACAGCAAGGACGTCGTCCAAAACCTCGTCACCGCATTGGCACTTGCCCCCTCCGACCTGCGAAATTTGCCGAAAATGAAACCGACCCTGGAGGCCGCCAACCTACTCCAAACCAAGTACGATATTTCCGGCCCGACTTCGGATTATCGCTTTCTGCTCCTTCCGCCCCCCATTCCGCGCTCCCGTCCCGGTCCCGAACCCGAGCCCCGGCCCGACCTCGGCCAAGCCGGCTGGAGCGGAACCGGGTTCTTCATCTCCGACTCCGGCCTCATCCTCACCAACCGCCACGTCGCCAAGGGCAGCAAAAACCTCCTCGTCATCCTCAGCAACGGCAAGCACTCATCCGCCGAGGTCGTCGCCATCGACGATCAATATGACCTTGCCCTCATCCGAATCCCCAAGTCCAACCGCAAGGTCCCGTTCGTTCGCCTATCCCCCGAGGATTCCCCCTGGGTCGGCGCCGATTGCGTCGTCCTCGGTTTTCCCATGATCGATCAACTCGGCGCGGATTTGAAAATCACCCGCGGCGTCGTTTCCTCCAACTCCCAGGACCAGGGCAACGGCGCTGACCTCCTCACCGATGCCAAGGTCAACCCCGGCAACAGCGGCGGACCCATCGCCGACAAGTTCGGCAACGTCATGGCCATCGTCTGCATGAAGAGCCTCACCACCGGCGAATACGACAGCTACGGCATCGGCATCAGCGCCGGCCATATCCGCCAGTTCCTCCGCCGCAATCACATCGACGTTACCCCCGGCCCCGAAACCGGGTCGCCCCTTTCAACCGAGGACATCGTCACCAAGGTGAAACCCGCGACCGTCTGCATCATGGCCACGAATTGAGCCCCGTCTTGACCAAGCTCTCCAAATTCACCCGTGCCCTAAAACGCCGCCTCATCCCGCGCGATGCCCACAGCTCCATCCGCCTATGGCTCGTCGGACCCTGGGAAGACCACCCGCCCCAATTAATCTCCGATTTCGACGCCCAGCCCGTTCTAGTCCTCGCCCCCCACCCAGACGATGAAATCATCGGCCCCGGCGGCACCCTCCGCCGCCACATTCTCGCCGGCGCCCCCGTCACCGTCGCCATCCTCACCGACGGCCGCTGGGGCGGCTACAACGGCGACGGAAAACTCATCGACCGTCGAAAAGACGAAAGCCGCGCCGCCGCCCAAATCCTCGGCCTCCCCCCTCCCATTTTCTTCGACGCCCCCGACGGCGAATTAGCCGAAACTCCCCACATTCTCGACAAGATCAAACGCCTCTTCCTCGATAAAAATCCCAAATACGTCTATCTCCCCGCCCTGACCGATGGCCATCGCGACCACTGGTCCACCAATTGTCTCCTCCACTCCATCCTCTCCAACCTCCCCCGCGAATCCGCCAATCGTCTGCTAATCCGCGGCTACGAAATCTGGACCCCCGCCCTGGCCAACTGCTGCGTTGACATCACTTCAACCGTCGAAGTCAAGCGTCAAGCCATCGACGCCTTTCCCAGCCAGACCAGCGTTTACGACTACTCTGCCGCCGCCCTCGGCCTGAACAAATATCGCAGTCTTCATCCCCTGCACGGCCAAGGCCACGCCGAGGCCTTCACGCAGATGACCGCCGAAGAATTTGCAACCCTCTTCACCGCCGCCAGCCTGCGGCATGAGGCTATCGGGGCAGGCAAGGTGGGTGGGTAAAGCTGATTACCGCGATTCCGTTCCATCGCCGCTCGCGGGCCCTCTCTTGGGCACTTTGGGAGAATCCGGCGTCAAGGACCGGAAATAGCGAGCCAACGCCTCGATCATCCGCAACGCTCTCGATGCATCCGCGACACTGATCGCCCGATCCTGTCCACCGTGAGCTGCCAGATTCCGAAGCTTCCTCAATGCGACGATGAGCCGGGTCTGTTCGGGAGTTATCCACCCGTCGTGTCCGAATTTCTCCGAAATCCCAAATAGCGAAGAATGGACGGGATAGGACAACTGCAATCGCACCGCCGCTGCCCGCATTTCCTCCTCCAACATACGCCAAGCGTCCAACACCGCAGCCTCGGGCGAGATTTCCAGCAACTTGCCGAATCGACCTGAAATCTCTTCCTCCGCATTTAGCTCCGAGTGCAGCCGATCCTGAGGCGTCACTGGTATTTCCGGTGGAAGCGATTCCGCAGCCACCTTTTCGGCCTCCTTGACGCCCTTGCGAAACTTCGCTTTCAAACCCTTCCACTCCAACTCCTCCAACAGGGGAAGTAGGCGACCCAACGGCTCCCGGACCATCCAAATGATTACCACTGCTGCGACGGGCCAGGCAAAAGACTTGACGATCTCCGTAACCGAAGTGAGCCAGTCCATGGCGTGATTCTATCAGATTGAATGAGTGCACGGGATAGATGGTGACTGTTCGGAGAATCCGGGGGCGACCAGCGCGGGGGTGGGTCTGTTTACGCAAGAACGCCCGCTGCTCGCATCGCTCCTTGTAGCCGCAGAAGGACGAATTGAGTGAAGGTAAGGGCGAGGTGCCGCATCAACCTCGCCTGCTCTTTTTCCGCAATATATGGGTGGCCTCCGGTGTTGCTAAGAAGCCCGTAGACCTCCGATAAGGCCTTCTTCTCCTTGGCCTCGAGCAATTTCTCCTGTTCCAGGTAATCGCGCACGTCAACCGGACGCTGCAGCTTCACCTGGGAAAGGGGACTCCCTTGCACGCTGGTGCTGTATACCTGCGCACTCTGTGAGAGCACAGATTCCAGGACTTTCCGAGCATTACTGATGCAGTCGTCCCAGCGGCCCTCGGTGTAATGCACGGCAGACTGTTCGAGGTGGTGCTTTGCGACGTCGTAATCTGGAAGCTTCAATTCGATCATCAGCCGGTCCAGCACCCCCTCTTCTTCCTCCGTGTCCAATACCGACGCCTCTGAATAAAGCAGGCGATCCTCCTGATACGAATAGCCGTCAAGTTCCAAATTCTTGATAAGTTCCTTACGCAGTTTGTCCTCCTCTGACTCGCGCAAATCCCAGGAGTGTTGTCGCTCAATGGCGAGAAAATCGGCTGCGAGGTCCTCTAGGATTCGGTTACCGAGCTTTTGTCGAGCCTCCCAATCCCAATCCTTCGTGGCAGACACAATCGTTTCCCCCGTGTGCAGCTTCATTACAAATTCTGCCATATCCCGGCACCCGCCGCGCGCTTCCTTGTTCGCGATGTTCATCAAATAAGCCTCATATTCGTTGCGATATAGGAAGTCGTAGAGGGCACGGGTATCAGAGCTGTAGTAGCTCAATCCGCCCCTCCCATCATGATTAGCCCTCTTAAAGTGGCACGCAAACGACTTACCCAGCGAAAACGCGGTCCTTCTTGAAATCATCTGAATCTCCGACACTATATGTCTTGGCCCGACTCCCTTGGCCACCAGCGCACCTACTTTAGGCACAATATTTTAGGGCCAGCGATTGCCGCAGACAACAGGGGGATGAAAGCGGGTCATAAGCCAGCTCTCATTCCCATGCCCCGCCAGAAATCTCATACGGAGCGCAGGCTCACCGAACGCGCTTGCGGACCTCAAACTGGATTACGGCGAAGGAAGACCAAATTTACTTTGCACGACTTCGGTGGTTCGTTGATATCCCGCAATTCCTTGTCTCCACGCCAAGATTCTCCAAGATCGCGCAGCTTCCCTCCGCTTCGCGCAACTTCGCGAGCTTCGCGCCTTCGCGGTAAAACTCTTCTCGGTCAACGTCTTTGGGTTGCGGGCGTAGCCAGCGCTGGGCGTGTTTCGTTGATATCCCGCAATTTCCTGTCTCCACGCCAAGATTCTCCAAGATCGCGCAGCTTCCCTCCGCTTCGCGCAACTTCGCGCCCTTCGCGCCTTCGCGGTAAAACTCTTCGCGGTTGATCTCTTCTGCCCGCCCCAAAAAATATTTCCAAAAAATCCGCCGATTTCCAAAAACACGCCCTTTTCTTTCACCTCGCCGCTATAGATGTAGAGGAAGCTATTTTTTGTTGTCGATCCAACGCCCGTTATCCCGGCCCGAACGCGCCCATGCCAAACCGCGACAAAATGACGGGCCGATGCTTTTTCAAGTGGGTCCTCCGTGTGACAGTGACAAAACCCCCCGTGGCACCGTCAAAAACAGGGGTTTTGTCACCACCCTACCAAGGCGCAATCTGCAACCGTAGTTTTATGATGACGGTTAAAGCAAGAAAATCCAAACCGACTGCGGATTACTCGGATTGACGCGGATGGGAAGCAAGACCAATTTGACTTCGCGCACCTTCGCGTCCTTCGTTGATATCCTGCAAATTCTTTTCTCCAGGGGAAGATTTTCCAAGATCAAGCCGCTTCGCCGTCCCATCGGTTATCCTCAAATGCGTTACCGCGAAGACGCGAAGGACGCGAAGTTACGCGAAGAAGAAAACAAGATTTGATTTCAACTTCGCGCAACTTCGCGTCCTTCGCGCCTTCGCGGTAAAATTCTTTGGGTTGCGGCCGAAGGCTGCGCTGTGCGTCTTCGCGGTGATCTTTCCCGAAGATGAACCGCCAAGGTGCGAAGGCCGCGAAACGGAAAATAATCCTGTATTACTTCTGATCCGGCTCCGACGGCTGCGTCTGGCTCTGATCCGGTTTCTTATCGTGATGAAACAACTTATGGAGAAACCACCCGGCCTGGTCCAAGCCCTTATTTATACCCTTGCCGACGACTTTCGCGCCCTTGCCGACGGCGTTTTCGCCTTGCTTGGCGATCTTCTTGGCCCCTTCGATGATCGGCTCGCCGTTGCCGCGCTTGACCTCGTAATGCAAATCCTTGAACGTGCCATAAACGTGATAGTACAGCAGCGAATCGTTGGCCTTTTTGATCCAAGTTCCCACGCCGCCCAGGGCGCCGAGTTTTGAGATCAATCCGCCCGTCAGGTCCAGGTCCACCTGCTGGGCCAGCGTGACGTAGCCCTTCCCGTCGGCCGCGATGTCTTCGCCCTCGTAGTGAACCTGCGAGATGTCAATGTGGTCCCGGTCGAACGTGCAGGTGACTTGTGCGCTTTCCTTCGGGACCACGGTCTGCGGCTTATTCTTGTTCTGGCGATTGAAGAGGTCCGTGAACGCCGTTTTTGCGTAGTTGCTCATGCCCTGAATCAACTCCAGGCCCACCAGCCGGGCGTGCGTCAGTTCGATATGCGCCGAGCCCCAGTTTTCCGGCAGATCGGCCGACCTCAGCGCCGAGGGAGGATCGGACGGCTCCGTCGATGGCGGCATTGCCTTGGCCAATATGACCAGCACCGGCGCGTTCACCAGATTCAGGTCCAGGTGAACCTCCCCGATCAGTTGTTTCCTCGGCTCCGTGATCTTGTCGGCCATCAATGCCTGAAGCAGCATTCCATCCTCAGTCAGCTTGATCGTTGAATCGAGCCGATCGTTCAGCGTGACCGTGCCCGTCAGATTCGCCGTGCCCTGCAGCGCCGAAACCATCGGCCCGCCCATCGACGAGGAATCCAGAAACTCGGCCTGTTCGCCTCTGACCACCATTGGCAACCTGACGTGATCGATCGGAATTCTGTATTGCCCAACCGTGGCTTTCACGTCGTCAAGTTTCAATTCGGTCCTCACGTCGCCGGCCGTCGGATCGAACACCGGCAGCGCCGCATCCACGTGCATGCTCAGCGAGCCGACCGGATCGTACGGTGCGAGCAATCGTTGCACCTGCGGTGGCAGATAGGTCAGAGGGTCCTTGCCGATCTGGGTCGTCAAGTCCACCGTCAGTGGCTTGACGACCATCGTATCCACATTGATTCGGCCGGCGATTTCCAGATTGAAATCCGGCTTCGACGGGATCAGTACGTCGAATCGATACCCCGAGGCATCCTCCGAATCCATGTCCACTTTCGCATGGATATTCTCCAGCGACATCGGAACCGTGTGATCGATGCGCGGATTGTAATTTATCGACGCATCCGCGATCTCCAGTTCCCCCAGGTGAACCAAATCGCTCAACCGGGCCATCGCCCGCCTGGTGGAGGGCAGAGTCGCCGACGGCTCGGTTGCCGGCGTCGTCTGGCTTGCCAACATGTTCTGCAACGCACTGAACCCGGCAAATTCCTTCGACTCCGGCTGCATCGCGATCGCCCGAATCGCCGGGTGCTCGATTGATACGCGGTCGATTGCAACGGGTTTTCCAACCTTCGGCAGCGCCGCCAAGGCCACGTTCACGTTATCCCACGACACGAAATCGAGCCCCTCGCCGGGCGACAGCGGATCGTCTCCCGTCAGCCGGAAGTTCCGAACGTTCACCACCGCCGCCGGCTCATTCGCCGCCGGCGCGATCGCTCCCATCGCCACCATGACCGGCGATTGGACCTCGATCTCCACATTCAATTTCGTCGCGGTGGTCGGGACCGGCTGATTCGGCCTCAACGCCGCCAGCAGCGGTTCAAGCGTCACGTCCTTGAGCTTCAGCGTCAGGTCCGAATCAAGCCGGTCGTTCAGCGTGACCGAACCGAAAATCTCAAACACGTTTTTCAGGGCGCTTATCCTGATGTTGTGCGAAATCTTTCCATTCTCAAGACGCGCCGAAATCGCGGCATCGTCCACCGCGATCCGCATCCCGCCCTGGCTCAGGTCAATATTCTGCACGTCCAAGTCGATGTTCGCTTTCCCCTTGGCCAGATCGGACATCGCCACCGACGTTTCCGCCCGCACGTCCAGCTTCCCCCTGGCTTTCGTGTCCCTCACGAGCACCTGCAATTGTGGCGGGAGAAAATCGAGCTGATTCTGCGTCAGGTCCGCCTGAAGATGGACCTTCAAGTCCTGCAAGCCCGGATCGTCGATGTTGATTTCCCCGTTGACGGCCAGCTTGAAAACCGGGTCGCGACTGATCGTCGTATCGATCCGATAGCTCCCGGGATCGTGCGGATCGACATCCAGCGCCGTGTTGATCGGATACAGACACATTCGCTGCGTGCCGGGAATGCGCGGATCGTAAATGATTTTGGCGTCGTTCAGTTGAAAGACTTTCACCCGAAGCACGTCGCCGAGTTTCATGGCCTGCGGCGCGGGTGCCCCCGCCGACGGCGCGGGCGCGCCCGGCGCTGGCGCGGCCGGCGATTGGACCGCCTCCGCTGGCGAGGATTGGGCCGGAAAATTCGGAATCCCCACGAACCGCATCGACCCCGGCTTCACCGACACCGCCGAGATCACCGGCCGGTCCAGCACGATCCTGTCGATCGCAATCGGCTTGCCGGAAATAACCGGCTCGCTCAACGCCACGTCCAGGCCCCTGCACGCCACGACGTCGATCTTCTGTCCCGGGTTGACCGGATCGTCCGCCGACAGCCGGAAATTTTTCAGCCCGACCGTCGCCAGCGGCACACCCGCCTTCGCGGGCGCCTTACCCAGAAGGCTCATCAGCGACGCCGCCAGGTTGAATTCAAGATCGAGCCGCGCCGGCGACGCCGACGTCAGCGATGGATCGGCCAGGAGTTTTTCCGGCACCATCCTCGCGACCTTCAGATGCAGATCGGCATCCAGACGCTCGTTCAAGGCCACCGATCCGGACAGATCGGCCCATCCGCCCAGGGCCCCAATCCGCAGCGAGGACACCGTCACGTTCCCGCCGCCAAATTGCGATTCTAGGTCCAGATTGTCCACCGGGATGCGCATTCCGCTCATCGTCAGGTTGGCCCGATCGAGCTTGACGCTCGCCTTCACCTGGCCTTGCATGGGATCCATCACCGGCATTGATCCCGTCAATTCGATGTTCAACGTGCCGCTGGCCTGATATTGCTTGAGCACCGCCTGAAGTTCCGGCGGGAGAAAATCGCGATTGTCTTGCCCGAGGTGCTGCCCGAGGTCGGCCAGCATATTCACGTCCACGCCGCGCACGCTGAACGAATCCAGATTCAATTGCCCTTTCACCCGTAGATCGAAGACCGGCTTGCGGGCAATATCCGTATCGAGCTTGTACCAACCCGCATCCGTCGGCGAGATATTGAGCAGGGTGTTGATCTGATCCAGCGTCATCGGCACCGTGCCCTCGATGCGCGGATCGTAAACGACTTTGCCGTTGATGATCTGAACCAGCCGCATCCGGAAAACGTCGCTCAATTTTTTTGAAGATCCCGAACTGGAGGCGCTGGATGAGCTGGTTCCCCCGCGAATCAAATCCGAAAACCCCACGAAGTTTTTCGACCGCGGCTCCACCGCCACCGCCGAAATCAGCGGTTCATTGAGCTCAATCTTCTCGATCACGATCGGCTTGCCGACCGCCGGTATCTCCGCCAACGACACCTCGGCATGCGCGCAGGCGATGATGTCGATCGTGTGCCCCGGATGGGCGGGATCGTCCGCCGTTAGATGCAGATTTCTAAGAGACACCGTCAGCGGATATTCGTAAGCCAGATCCGTGAAACTGAGCTTGGGATTGAGATAGGAATTGGCGATATCCTGAAGCTGCGAGCCGATCCAGTCCTGGAGCGTTCCCGGTCCCTTGTGGACGATAATGACCGTGAGCGTAATCCCCAGCAAAACCAACCCGCCCCCGGCCAGGATCGCAATGCGGATAAGTCGCCTTTTCATTCTTCACCGCAACCGAACAATTGACGTGTCCGCTTAATCACCCCGCCCACGCGCCGCGACCCAACCGTCGCCTCGCACGGGACGGATTATAGATTTGCCTGGCTGGGAAACGCAATCTCGCTCCCCATTTGCTCTCTACCAAATGGGCTGCGTCAAAAAACCGCACCATTGACCCGCGTTCATTATACAAACGCGGGACTTCTAACGGCGTACAGCCACTTCGATTGTGTCGTTCATTAGCACACGATTGACGCAATTTAAGCAGCAATATTCCAAAAAATAACGCGAATTATCCTTGAACCCGCGGTCTTCTGATTTAAGTTAATCCTTGTGCTGTCTGAGGTTGCGACCGATGGCGGCGCGGTGGATGTGTGCTTCCGTCTTGGAGGCGGAGTCAGAATCAACGAAGGAAAAGCGGAACGTAACAACGGGGTCGCACTTCGAGCCATTTCTGGCTGGCACACTCGCCGGGCGGTGAACAGGCCGGGTCCAAAATGCCGGCCGGCAAGTTCGAGCTTCCCGGCGGCGATCCAGGCGCCGCGGATTCGCAACCATAGATAAGCCGCAACGGAGCCTGGAGGAAATCGTGAATACGTATCATGTCCATCATCCTTCACAGTCCCTTTCCAGATGTAAGTCGATTGTAGTGGGCGCCGCTGCCGTGGCTTGGCTGTTCAGCCTCTCCGCCACCCGGCCTTGCAACGCCGCAAACATCGTCCTCACCGATGGCAACTCCGCTGTTACCATCGATCCCACCAGTTCCGCCGGCGTTGAGAATTGGTCCATCAACGGCCAGAACCAACTCCACCAGGAATGGTTCTGGATTCGCACCGGCAGCACCGGCGGCCAGTCCAGCATTGACACCCTCAGCGCTCCATCAATCGCACCCGGCCTCCCGAGCTACGCGGCCACCCTCACCTATGGCTCGTCCAACGGACTGCAGATCATAACCACGTACAATCTGACCGGCGGTCAGCCCGGATCGAACCTCGCCGAAAACATCGAGATCAACAACGACGGAACGTCGCCGCAGACTTATCACTTCTTCGAGTACGCCAACTTCAATCTTGGTAATTCGACCACTGGTCAGGCGGTAACGATCTCCGCAGCCAACACGGCGACAGACGTGGGAAACGGATGGCAAGTCCAGACTGTCGTCAACCCGGCATCGTCGGAATATGAGGCCAATGTTTTTCCGAACCTGTTGAATCAGATTTCCAGTTCCACCACGCCGTGCATGTTGTCCGATGTCAGCACCTCGACCGTGGGAGATGGGGAATGGGGATTCGAATGGGACATAACTTTAGCGGCCGGAGGGTCCTACCCTATTTCGAGCGGTCTGAATTTCAAGACGGTTCCCGAGCCCGTGAGCGGCGCAATCGCCGTGCTCGGGCTAACCGGTCTGTGGTTCATGCGGTCTCGGCGTCAGGATAACCTCGCGCGCACCGTCTAGCCGTCCCGTTCCGGACAAACTCGTCTGAACACCCGCGGTTGCATCATTGTGACAGACGATAGAGACAATCTTGCCATCCTGCTATCAATATTTGCTCAAACAATACACCATTGACGCGCATTGGACTTTTTAGGACATTCAGCCGATAAAGCGGCATGGACCCGCGAAAGGACTTCGAGCCATGAAGCTCACCGTACGTGATGCGGCTCATATATTGAGTGTTTCCGAGAAAAGCGTTTATCGTTGGATCAAGCAGGGCATTATTCCGGCCTATCAGATCAACGACCAGTACCGGTTCAATCGAGCTGAGTTGCTGGAGTGGGCGACGTCACGCAAGATCAACGTTTCACCCGATATTTTCGCCGAGCCGGAGGGTGGCAATACCCCGCCGCCCAGCCTCAGCGAGGCGCTGGCCACGGGCGGAATTTATTACCGCATGGGCGGTTCTGACAAAGCCTCCGTCCTTCAAGCCGTGGTCGATGTGATGAAGCTGCCCGAGGAGGTCGACCGAAAATTTCTGTACCAGGTCCTGCTGGCAAGGGAGGCATTAGGCTCCACGGGAATCGGCGACGGCATCG
>JBEKXM010000056.1:0-13023 GCA_049512115.1 Tepidisphaeraceae bacterium
GGCCGGCCGAGGGTGGCGTAGGTGTCGGCGATGACGCGGCTGCCGCCGGCGCTGGTCAGGGCGTAATTATAGAACGGCATCTCGTCGGGCAGGATGTCGTTGAAGATGCAGCGTCCGACGGTGGTGAGAACGACCTGGCCGTTGAAGCGTTTGGGCCGCGGCTGGGGCTGATAGGCCGGGTCCTTGCGCTTGCGCTGGTTTTCCATGTTTTTCCAGGCTTCGTCGGCGAGGGGAACTGGGGCGGACTTTTCGCCGGCGACGATGAGCTTGCGGTCGCGGAGGCGGACCAGGATGCGCGTGTGGGTGGCGATCTTGCCCAGATCGTAGGCGAACATCGCCTCGCGCTCGCTGTTGTAGAGGGTGTATTCGCCCTTGTCGCCTTCGCGGTCGACGGTCATGTAGTAAATGCCCAGGACGATGTCCTGGGAGGGGGTGATGATGGGCGTGCCGTTGGCGGGAGAGAAAATGTTGTTGGGTGCGAGCATGAGGACGTGGGCCTCGGCCTGGGCCTCGATGCTGAGGGGAAGGTGGACGGCCATCTGGTCGCCGTCGAAGTCGGCGTTGAAGCCCTTGCAAACGAGCGGATGAATCTTGATGGCGTTGCCTTCAACCAGGACGGGCTCGAAGGCCTGGATGCCCATGCGGTGCAGGGTGGGAGCGCGATTCAGCATGACGGGATGCTGGTAAATCACCTCTTCAAGAATGTCCCAGACCTCGGGATCGCGGCGTTCGAGCATCTTCTTGGCGGACTTGATGGTGTCGGCCAGGCCGTGCTCCTTGAGCTTGCGAATGATGAAGGGCTGATAAAGCTCGAGGGCGATTTTTTTGGGCAGACCGCACTGGTGCAACTTCAGTTCCGGACCGACGACGATGACGGATCGGGCGGAATAATCGACGCGCTTGCCGAGCAGGTTTTCGCGGAACCGGCCCTGCTTGCCCTTGATCATGTCGGTAAGGGATTTGAGGGGGCGGTTGCTGCTGCCGAGCACGGGGCGGCGGCATCGGCCGTTGTCGAACAGCGCGTCCACCGCCTGCTGGAGCATGCGTTTTTCGTTGCGGATGATGACTTCCGGAGCGTTGAGATCAACCAACTTCTTGAGCCGGTTGTTGCGGTTGATGATTCGGCGATAGAGATCGTTGAGATCGCTGGTGGCGAAGTTGCCGCTTTCCAGCAGGACCAGCGGGCGCAGATCGGGGGGAATGACGGGGATGACGTCCATGACCATCCATTCGCACTTGTTTTCGGAATTGCGGATGGCCTCGACGATCTTGAGGCGCTTGGTGAGGTCCTTGATCTTCTGCTTGCTGTTGGTCTTTTCGATGTCGCGGCGGATTTTTTCCGCTTCGACGTTGAGATCGAGCATACCGAGGAGCTTCTTGATGGCTTCGGCGCCCATTTCGGCTTCAAATTCGTCGGCGTACTTCTCGTAGGCGGCGCGGTATTCGTCCTCGGTGAGAAGCTGCTTTTTCTTGAGGGGTGTTTTTCCGGTGTCGGTGACGACGTAGTCCTGGAAATAGACGATTTTCTCGATGTCGCTGGTCTTCATGTCCAGGAGCGACCCGAGGCGGCTGGGCAGGGCCTTGAAGAACCAGATGTGAACGATGGGGGCGGCGAGGTTGATGTGCCCCATGCGTTTGCGTCGGACGCGGCTGTGGGTGACTTTCACGCCGCAACGGTCGCAGATGATGCCCTTGTACTTGGTGCCCTTGTATTTGCCGCAGGAGCATTCCCAATCGCGTTCGGGGCCGAAGATGCGTTCGCAGAAGAGCCCGTCCTTTTCGGCGCGATAGGTGCGGTAATTGATGGTCTCGGGCTTCTTGACCTCGCCGAAGGACCACGAACGGATGTCGTTCGGGCTGGCGAGCTGAATCCGGACCGAACCGTAATCGTTAATGCGATCGTAAACGCTTTCAGCCATGGTTGTTCTCTTTCTTCTCGTGGCACGGGCATCTTGCCCGTGATGTCTTTTCAAAATCTCGTGCGTCGCGACCCATGCTTACCGTTGACCAATTCCACCGCGGCCACTTGGTTGTATCGCAGCCACGCCAACCGGTCCGAGCGCGGAAAACAATAAAAAACCAGCGTCTTGCCAAGCAGCAACATATGTGGACTTGTCACGACATATTTGTCTCCGCTGGTCATGACGACCTGAAACGGGATAAACGGATCGCGGTCCAGTAATTCATTTATTTGATGCGACATCTTCGGTGCCTCCCGGTACATCAAATCCGCATTCTTCTGGGCTTCACGCCGCGGGCCGTTCGCCCTCTTCTTCGACAGCAGTTATTTGACTTAGCCGCAAATGAATACCTAATCCCGACCGCGGGTAGTAATGCAACTGTGTGCTTGATACTGCCAGGGCATCGGGATTCTCGATCAAGTACCGGTCGCCACTAGTCATCACGATCCGAAATGAAATAAACGGATCTTTTCGTTTCAGGTGCCGGATCGTGTCCAAGGTTGATTCTTCTCTTTCAGCCATAATCAAAACTCACATCAAATCCGCATCCTCTTCCTCGCGGCCGACTCCCTTCTTCTTTTCAAGTTGAATGTTCAAACCAAGTCCGCGGATTTCGTTGCAGAGCACGTCGAAGCTGACGGGGGTGCCGGCTTCGAGGGTATTGGCGCCTTTGACCATGCTCTCGTAAATCTTGGTGCGGCCTTCGACGTCGTCGCTCTTGACGGTGAGCAATTCCTGAAGGACGTAGGAAGCGCCGTAGGCTTCCAGGCCCCAGACTTCCATTTCGCCGAAGCGCTGACCGCCCGTGCGGGCCTTGCCGCCCAGGGGCTGCTGGGTGATCAGGCTGTACGGGCCGGTGGCTCGGGCGTGAATCTTGTCGTCGACCAGGTGATGGAGCTTCATCATGTAGATGTAGCCGACGGTGGTTTTCTGCTCGAATTTCTCGCCGGTGCGGCCGTCGATGAGTTGAATCTTTCCGCCCCAGGGCATGACGATGTCGAGTTCGCGTTCGGCCAGGGGCTTGCGCTGGGACTTGCGTTCCTTGCGGCGGTCGCGGATGGCGTCGTTGGACTGCTCGACGGCGGCGTGAATCTCGTCCTCGGTGGCGCCGTCGAAGACGGGGGTGACGGCCTGCTGGCCCAACACGGCCATCGCCCAGCCGAGATGCGTTTCGAGGATCTGACCGACGTTCATGCGGCTGGGGACGCCGAGGGGGTTGAGGAGAATGTCAACGGGCGAACCGTCTTCGAGGAAGGGCATGTCCTCTTCGGGAACGATGCGGGCGATGACGCCCTTATTGCCGTGGCGGCCCGCCATCTTGTCGCCGACGGACAACTGGCGCTTGGTGGCGACGTAGACCTTGACCATTTCCAGGACGCCGCTGGGCAACTCATCGCCGCGTTTCATGTGTTCCATGCGGCGGTTCTTTTCCTTCAGGACGGCCTGGACGCGAGGCCAGAATCGGCTGTGCGTGTTGAGGCCCTGCTCCTTGGCTTCCTTGCTGCCCTTGATCCAATCGGGGTTGAATCCTTCGATCTGTTCGAGGATGACGTCGGCATTTTCGGATTGGCCGACCTTCTGGCGCGTGCCGGGGTCGACCATTTGCTGGCCGGAGACCTCGTTGATCTCGGCGACCATCTGCTTGAAGATCGCGACGGCGCGCTGGTTCATTTCCTTTTCGTATTTGTCGATGTCCTTCTTCAGCGCTTTTTTCTGGTCGTCGGTCATGTGCATGCGGCGGCTGAAGCGTTGGGTGGCGATGACGACGCCCTCTTCGCCGGCGGGCATTTCCAGGGAATCGTTCTTCACGTCCTCGCCGGCGCGGCCGAAGATGGCGTGGAGAAGCTTCTCTTCGGGAGTGAGTTCGCTCTTGCTCTTGGGGGCAATCTTGCCGACGAGAATATCGCTGGCCCCGACGCGGGTTCCGACGCGGACGACGCCGTTCTCGTCGAGATTGGCCAAGGCGCGTTCGGAGACGTTGGGGATGTCGCGGGTGAATTCCTCGCGGCCGAGCTTGGTCTCGCGAATCTCCACGTCGTATTCCTCGATGTGGATCGAGGTGAAGATGTCCTCCTTGACCAGGCGTTGACTGATGACGATGGCGTCCTCGAAGTTGTAACCGTCAAAGGTCAGGAAGGCGACGAGGACGTTTCGGCCGAGGGCCAACTCGCCCTGGTGGGTGGCGGCGCCGTCGGCAATGATCTGGCCCTTCTTGACGCGTTGGCCCTTGCGAACGATCGGCTTCTGGTTGAGGCAGGTGCGTTCGTTAAGGCCGACGAATTTGCGAAGGACGTATTCATCGGCGTTGTCGATGAGGATGCGGGCGGAATCGACGTAGGTGATGACCCCGCCGCGTTCGGCCCGGACGACCATGCCGCTGTTTTGCGCCACCGGCCGTTCCATTCCGGTGCTGATGATGGCCGGATCGGTGCGGAGCAGGGGGACGGCCTGCCGCTGCATGTTGCTGCCCATGAGGGCGCGGTTGGCGTCGTCGTGTTCGAGGAAGGGGATGAGCGCCGCGGAGACGGAAACGGTCTGGCGGGGGCTGATGTCGACGTATTGGACGTCCCGGCTGGGGACGGTGGCGAGATCGCCCTGGACGCGTGCCAGGACCAGCCCCTTGCGAAGCTGGCCGTCTTTTTCGACGACGTCCGGGGGAGCGAGGATGGCCTTCATCTCCTCATCGGCGCGGAGATACTTGTGCTGGCCGTTGACTTTTCCGTCTTCCACCACGCGGTAGGGAGTGATGAGGAAGCCGTACTCGTCGATGTCGCTGTAAATGGAGAGGGACGCGATGAGGCCGATGTTGGTCCCTTCGGGGGTTTCGATGGGGCAGATTCTGCCGTAGTGGGAAATATGGACGTCGCGCACTTCGAATCCGGCGCGTTTGCGGTTCAGGCCGCCCGGCCCCAGCGCGGACAGACGCCGCTCGTGCGTCAACTGGCTGAGGGGATTGGTCTGGTCCACGACCTGGGAAAGCTCGCCGCGGCCGAAGAAGAAATCGATCGAGCTGCTGATGCTCTTGGAGTTGACGATCTCGGCGATGCGGCCCAGCTCGTTGGGGTCTTTGAGGCTCATGCGCTCCTGCACGGTGCGTTTGAGCTTGAGGAACCCCTTGCGCAGCTCTTCGCCGGCCAGTTCGTCGATGGTGCGCAGGCGGCGATTGCCGAGATGGTCGATGTCATCGACGTATCCCTCGCCGCTGCGGAGCTTGAACATGTATTTGAGCGAGTTGACCAGGTCCTCGCTACGGAGGGTCATGACGGTTTCCGGAACGTTCTGGTCGAACTTTCGATTGATGCGGAATCGGCCGACGCGGCCGAGGCGATAGCGGTTTTCGTCGAAGAATTTTTCTTCGAAGAGGGTCTGGGCCTTGTCGATCTGCGGAGGATTGCCGGGCCGTAGCCGCGCGTAAATCCGCAGAAGGGCGTCGTTGTGGCTTTCGGCGGGATCGTCGGCCAGGGTGTTGAGGATCAGCGGGTCGGCGACTTTGGTGACGACGGCGACGGTCTTGAGAGCGCTGGCCTGAATCTTGTTGATGGCCTCGCCGATCTGGGCGCCGGGCTTGACCAGTTCCTCGCCGCTTTCGGTGTCGATGATAGGAGCGGCGGAGTAAAAGGCGGGCTGGAGTTGCCCGACCTTTACGTTTTCAATGGTGTAAAACTCCTTGATGATCGATTCGCTGGTGCTGTACTTGGCGTCGAGGGCGCGGAGGAAGGTGGTGGCGGGGATTTTGCTGCTCTGGTCGATGCGAACGGCCAGGGCGTCTTTCTTGGTGACGGAACATTCGATCCAGCTTCCGCGTTCGGGGATGACCCGGCAGCCGTGCAGGGGTCGGTCGCCTTCCTGCACCTCGACGAGAAAATCGACGCCCGGCGAACGGTGAAGCTGATTGACGATCACGCGCTCGGCGCCGTTGATGATGAACTCACCGCCGCCGATCATGATGGGGATTTCACCCAGATAGATGGAATCCTCGACGACCTCGTCCTTGTCCTTGCGGACGAACCGCACCTGGATGCGGAAGGGCATCCCGTAGGTCAGGCGGAGGGCGCGGCATTCATCGGTGGTGTAGCGCGGCTCGGAGAGATCGTAGCTGATGTACTCCAGGCGCAGATTCCCGTCATAGCTCTCGATGGGAAACACTTCGCGAAGCAGGGCCTCCAGCCCTTCGTTTTTTCGATGCTTGGGATCGGCATCTTTTTGCAGGAACCTCTTGTATGACTCGATCTGAACGTCGATTAAATTCGGAATCGGCAGCGTGTCACCACGCTTGCTGAAATCGCGCGGCTCATACGATCGCATCAGGATTTCCTTTTGCCCAATTTCCCAGGCAGGTCTTGGATTTCGTTAACCCTATAAAATTAGCCGCCTTACATATAGTTAAGCGGCTTTTTTTCCGGTGCGCTGATAGCTCCTCTTGCGTCCGGGGATTGCTGTAAATGGCTGGGACAACAACGACTAAGCGTTACTCGTCAAGCGCAAAAGATAACGCCCACGACCCCTCCGTCTCGTCCGAAACGGAAGATTCGTGGCCTTTACACCGAGATTTTTATGTCCCTAGCTCCAAAAGCGACAATTGATCTTATAGCCTGCTTCGGGCGCCGTGTCAATAATAATGCTGTGCGCAGTTGTGCTGGGCGTGCCCGATTATCGGGACCTGCGGGTTTGCGGGCTCTTGCGGGGAAAAGAAGGACGATTGAACCGCCATGACGCGAAGACGCCAAGGGGAAGTGCGACAGGTCATTTGTCACTTGTCATCTGTCATTGGTATCGCCGATCCGGAATTGTCTTGCAAATGACCAGTGACCAATTCACCGCCGAAGGCGATGGCCACGATCACTTGCGTTTCAGTCCATCTCGCCAGGCAATAGCCTCGAGTTCGACTCGGACAGCGTCCTCGACTGCAATGACGGGTCGCGCCTCGAATACGAAGGCAGGAAGCATCGAACAAAATTTGTGAATGGTCAGCGGATCGTCACAGTCTACCAGCATGTGCCCACCCCACTCACCGACTCGCACCACGAAGAATTCGACCTTGAAATTGGAGGGAGCCTTCCATTGACCGAATACCTCAAGGATTCGCTTCTGGGCATTCTCGTACTCTATGGGCGAACCCTGCGGGCGTTCGAACCAGCTGATCACGTACTTCATTGGCATCCTTCTCGGTTGAATTGAAATCGTCCGAACGACTACTGTTTGGACGGGCTAACCAGTGCTTAACCTGACCGGCGGTGCAACTTAGCGGCCGCCGGGATGAGTATAGCATCGCTATTTGGGAAAATGTTGCGCTTTATAAATCGCTCACCGTCCTTCAGTCACATCGGTTTGGGGAGGCATTCAGCAGCCGTATTCCCAAATCCTTGATTTCGGCGCAGAAACGCAGGAAGGTTCAACTGGCGTCTTGTCACCCCGAAGTTTCTATGAAAAGGCCTGAACAGTTTGGAGCGGCAGTTTTGCCGCTTCCCAGCCCGCAATCCCACCGGCAATTTCGCTGACGCAGCGGAATCCGAGGCTTTGCAATAAACTCGCCGCGATGGACGATCGGTAGCCGCCCGCACAATAGACCAGCAGGGGACGGTCCTTCGGCAGTTGTTCGATGTGTTCCGTCAGATGATTGAGTGGGATGCCCAGACTCCCGGCGATGAATTTCTGATCGCGCTCGCGCGGCGCGCGAACGTCAATCGCCAGCAGGTGCTGAGGTGAAGCAGACATATTGCGCTTCGCCCGTCGTGTTGGCACGGATAAACTGGTGCCGCGTAATTTTTGAGCCAGCCATGCAATTAACCAGCCAGGATGCCGTTCAGATGGCCATGCAGCAGATGCAGGCGGGGCGCTGGTCGGAAGGGGAAAGTCTCTGTCGGCAGGTTCTGGCGGCCGAGCCGAACCATGCCGGAGCGTTGCATCTGCTCGGGGTTTCGGCGGGAACGAGCGGCCGGACGGACGAGGCGATCGAACTGATCCGCAAGGCGATCAAATCCAATCCGAACGTGGCGGAATACCACACCAACCTGTCCAAATTTTTGGGTGACCAGTCGCGGTATGAAGAAGCGATCGCGGCGGCGCGGCGAGCGATTCAGCTTCAGCCGCGGCTGGCGACGGCGTGGAACAACCTGGGCGAGGCGCTGCGACGATCGGGCCAGGTCTCGGAATCGGCCGCGGCGTATCTTCAGGCGGCGAAATGCCAGCCGGATTCCGCCGAATTCCAGAAGCTGGCCGGCGCCGGACTGCTGGAAACCGGCCGGGTGGAAGAGGCGGTGGCGTTTCTGCGGCGGTTCGCGGAGATTGCGCCGGCTGAACTCAAGGCGGACGCCTGGTACGACCTGGGCGTCGGGCTGACGGCCAACAGGCAACTCGACGAGGCGATTGACGCATATCGCCGATGCCTGGCGATCAATCCCCGCCATGAGTCGGCGTGGAATAACCTGGGCAACGCGCTAAAAGGAACCGGCCGGCTGGATGAGGCGGCGGATGCGCTGGGCGAGTCGCTGCGCCTGGCACCGGATTGGGGCGAGGCATTGGGCAATCTCGGGACGGTTTACATGGCCCAGGGGCGGATTGAATCGGCGAACGACGCCTTTGACGAGGCGCTGCGCAAAGCGCCGCTGCAACCGGTAATTCATTACAATCACGGCGTTCTGCTGCTGCTTCAGGGTGATTTTGAGCGCGGGTGGCGGGAATACGAATGGCGATGGAAGTGCGAAGAAGTGAAGCTTCCCACGCGCTTTCCCGTTCCCCCGTGGCGCGGGGAGCCGCTGGATGGCAAAACAATCATGCTGCACGGCGAGCAGGGATTGGGGGACAGCATCCAGTTCATCCGTTACGCCCCGATGGTTGCCGCGCGCGGGGGGAAAGTAATTCTGTGCGTTCAGCCGGAGGTGTGCAGGCTCTTGAAAGACGTGCCGGGAGTTGAGCGGGCAGCATCGCATCCCAAGGAATTGCCCGCGTGCCAGACGTATTGCTATCTGATGGACCTTCCGCTGGCGTTCGAGACCCGGCTGGATTCGATCCCGAATTCAATTCCATACCTGACGCCCGATCCGCAGCTTTGCCGGCGATGGGCCGGGAAACTGGACCAAGGCGCGGATTTGAAGGTGGGATTGGCGTGGGCGGGCCGGCCGACGCACGTGAACAATCCGTGGCGAACGCTGAACCTTTCGCAGCTTGCCCCCCTATCGCAAGTGCCCGGCGTCACGTTCTATAGCTTGCAAAAAGGAGCGGGATCGGAACAGGCCGGCGCCGGGCCGACGGGGATGCAATTGGTCGATCTGACCGCGGAAATAAACGATTTTGCGGATACGGCCGCACTGGCGTCGCATCTCGACCTGATCATCACGGTGGATTCGGCCGTGGCGCATCTCGCCGGGGCAATCGGCAAGCCGGTTTGGATATTGACGCCGTATGCTCCGGATTGGCGTTGGATGCTGAAGCGGGAGGACAGTCCCTGGTATCCCACGGCGCGCCTGTTCCGCCAGGCCGCCCGCGGCGATTGGGCAACGGTCGTCGAACGAATCCGTCAACAGTTGTCGGCGCTGGCGGGGAACCGCTCATGAATATGACGAGTTGCGCCATAAATTGTGCCTCCGCTGGGGCCGCTCGGGGCCGATGGCAAAATATTTCTTGACTTACTGAACGCGGCCATTTAAGTATGATGAATCTGTTGATCTGATAACCCTGTCCCTTGCGCGGAGGAATTCATGTTGAAGCGAGTCGTTTTAGGCGTCGTTTCCGTCCTGGCGTTGTCCGCGGTTTCGGTGCATGCCGATCCGAAGGATGACATAAAGACCGCGGTGCAAAAGTTGGCGGATAGTCCGAACTACAGTTGGTCCACGACGACCCAGGGTGGTTTCGGACGAGGGCCGCAGGACGGCAAAACCCAGAAAGACGGGTACACATCGCTCACGATGCAGATGCGGGACAATTCCTTCGACATCATCATCAAGGGGGACAAGGCCGCGATCAAGACGGATTCCGGGTGGAAATCGGCGGCCGAGTTGATGGCGGAAAACGCCGACGATGGCGGCGGCCCCCCGCCGCCGGAACGGTTCGCCGCCATGTTCGCGCAAAACTTCAAATCTCCGGTCGAGCAGACGCAGGGGACTCTGGATGATCTTCAGAATATCCAAAAGACGGACGACGGCTACACCGCCGATCTGAGCGCCGACGCCGCCAAGAAGATGCTGACGTTCCGGCCGCGCCGCGCTGCCACGACCAATCCGGACAACGCCAACCCGCCGCCGCAGATGGAGGTCAGCGACGCCAAGGGATCGCTCAAGCTCGCGGTCAAGGACGGAAACCTGACACAGATCGAGTTCCATCTGACGGGGACGATCAGCTTCAATGGGAACGATCGGGATGTGGATCGGACGGTTACGACGGACATCAAGGATGTCGGCACCACGACGATCGACGTGCCGGACGAGGCGAAGGCAAAGCTTTCATCGTAAAGAAACGTTGGGATCGGTAGCCTGGGGTTCAGCAGGCTCTTGGGCGGGCTGAGCATCGGCCCAGGCCTCTTCGGCCAGACGTTTAATCACCAGGCATTGCTCCCAGCGATCGGAAATTTCGCGGCCGGACAAATCGGTGAGGCTGTAGGGAACGGGACCAAGCTGGCATCCGAAGGGCAACACGTCGCCGGCGCGGGCTTTTTCCAGCCAGGCTGAGAATCCCAGGGTCCAGAGCTTTTTGAACTGCCGGGCCGGTTCGCCGGCGCCGTCGCCGATGTCATTCTGGATTTGCTCGCCGAAGCTGATTCGGCCGCGCCAGTTGGCGCAGCGCCGGGCGATCTGCTGGAAATGGTCCCAGATATCGTCGCTCCAGCCTCCCCCGAGTTCGCCGGCGATGACGTAATGGCTGAAATCGCCGGTGAAGCGAACCTTCTTGAACCGATTGATGACCTTGACCGTGCGGCGCAGGTCCTGCGTTACGGTTCCCCGATGCGTCTCGACGAACAGCGGCAATCCGGCGTCGTTGACCAGTTCGTACATTTCCTCCAGAAGGTCGGCGATCTGGGGCGAGGCCATGAGCGATCCGGGCACCTGGACAGTGAGATAATCGGCGCGCATGCGATGCGCCAGTTCGATGTATGGAAGAAGATCGTCCGCCTCGGTCGCGGTGGTCGAAAATCCGATCCCCAGGTTGCGGTCGCGCAACACACCGGCCAATTCATCGGCCTCCTGCGGGCCTTGGCAGGCGGCCTCGAATCCGGTGAACCCCGCGGCGGCGATTTTGTCCAGCCGCTCGGGGGTGGACCATTCGATGCCGCCGCGCGGCAACTGACTCAGCCCCCAGGCGTTCTGCTGCAACCGAAGCCGGGGAGGATTGGAAGTGCCGTCGTTGACCTGATTCCGAAATCCCATGATATCACTCCGCCATGATCTTACTCCGCCTGACCCTTGGAAAAATCGTATATCCAACCTTGAAGCGCCGGATTCCATTCGAGCAATTCCTCGGGCTTGAAGAACAATCCCAATTCTCGCTGCGCACTTTCGGCGGAATCGGAGCCATGGATCAGGTTGAACGAATTGCTGACCCCGAAATCGCCGCGGATGGTGCCCGGCTCGGCCTTGGAGCCGAACGTCGCCCCCATCAGCTTGCGCGAAATGGCGATCACGTCCTTGCCGGCCAGGGCAATCACTAGCACGGGCGAACTGGTCATGAACTTGACCAGGCCGTCGTAAAACGGCTTGCCCTTGTGCGGGGCGTAATGCGACTCGGCCAGGGACTGGCTGATCCGCATGAATTTCATGCCAACGATTTGCAGGCCTTTTTTCTCGAATCGGTCGAGAATCCGTCCGCACAGCCCGCGATGCACGGCATCGGGCTTGAGGATTATGAGCGTGCGCTCCATTGCGTTTCCGTTATATCCGAAGCGAATGGACTGTCCAAGGAGAAAGGGTCTCACGCAAAGGCGCAAAGGCATGAAGAAAACAAAGGCCTTTACTGCTTTTACTTCTCTGCGCCTTTGCGCCTCTGTGTGAGATTCTTCTTTACAAATTCGCCGAATCCAGGGAATTCTTGTCGAGATTGATTCCGCATTCGATCTTCTCGTTGCCGGCCCAGCGGCCGGAGCGCGGATGTTCGCCTTCGCCGACTGGGCGCGTGCAGCTCAGCGGGTTGCAGCCGATCGACGCATATCCCTTTTCCCACAGCGGATGGCGGGGAAGATCGTGCTTCTTCAAATAGGCGCCAATCTCGCGATTCGTCCAGTTGAGCAGCGGGGAGATCGCGTGGCAGTTGAAACGCTGCGACCATTCGATGATTTGGCGGTCGGAGCGGGTGTGGGCCTGGTCGCGGCGGATGCCGCGAAGCCACGCTTTGGGGGCAAGCTCTTTCATGGCGCGATGGAACGGTTCGTTCTTGTTCGCCGCGCAGCAGGCGTCGACGTTCTTCCGCCAGGCGGGATTCTCCTCGCCGGCCTGGCGCAGATAGGTCATCGGATCGTTCCGCGTTCGATAAATCCAGACGTTCAGATTCAGCCGCAACCGCAACTGCTCCATGAACGCGTGGGTCTCGGGGAACAGATAACCGGTGTTCACCCAGACGATGCGCATGCCCGGCTTGACGCGATAAACCAGATGGAGCAGGACGGCCGAATCGGCGCCGAACGACGACGACATGACCATGTCGTCGCCAAACTGCGCCGCCGACCATTCGATGATACGCAACGGATCGCTGGCCTGGAACATCTGGTTCAAGGTCGGCAGATCGAGTTGTTGGGTGGCGATGGTCATGCTGATTTCACGCCTCTAACGAAAAGATGGACACAGAGAGCACAGAGAGCACAGAGAAAGAACGGATTCTTAGGATTAACTCTGTGTTCTCTGTGATCTCTGCGTGCTCTGTGGTTCATTTGTCTTAGCAATCTTTGTGGCTGCAATCGCATCGTGATTCTTCCGATGCAAAGCGGTGATCAATTGGTCGAACCATTCGCGTGGCACGCGCCGCCCATTGGCTATGCCCAATTGAATGTCGGCCTTGTTGCTTCCGTGAAAATCGCTTCCGCCGGTCTTCAACAATCCGAAACGATCCGCCAACGCGGTGTACTTCTCGACCATACCGG
>JBEKXM010000057.1:0-12959 GCA_049512115.1 Tepidisphaeraceae bacterium
CCACCCAAACCGGCGCGTTTTCCTCAACCCAACTGCCCTCCGGCGCTTCCTACGCCTTCCAGCAAGCAGTCAATCCCACCTATTTCGGGATCGGCGCATTGCCCACTTCCTTGACCACCTCGGTCAACATCGCCTCGGTGATCGATCCAGCGTCGACCAATCTGCTCGGCGTGAACCTGGCGTATTGGGACGACAAGTTGACTACGGCGCAAACGCAATCGATGGTCGAGGCGGGAGGGCTGGACATATTTCGCTTCCCCGGCGGGTCCTCTTCCGATGATTTCCATTTCAACGTATCCGCCAATTACGGCGATCCCGCCGCAAACACGATTCCTCAGTTCGCGCAGTTGATAGACAATGTCGGCGGCCTGGGCATCGTCACCATCGACTACGGCTCGGGCAGCCCGCAGGAAGCCGAGGCCGAACTGGCTTACCTCACCGGCTCGACCACCGACACGACGACCATCGGCACGGGGATCGAATGGAACGACAGCACGAGTGCATGGCAAAACGTCAATTGGCAGACCGTGGGTTACTGGGCCAGCCTGCGCGCCGCCACGCCGCTGGCGCACGATGATGGGTACAACTTCCTGCGAATCGGCCGCGCCAGCCCGTTCACCGGAATTAATTATTGGGAAGTGGGCAACGAACTATACGGGAGCTGGGAGATCGATCATCACGGAACCAGTGGCCCCAACGGCAGCACCGGCGCTCAACACGACCCCGCCACGTACGCCCAATTCGCCGCGTCGTTTTCCGCATTCGTTACCGCCGATAAATCGCTGCCGTCCATCCTGATCGGCATCGACAGCGGCGATCCCACCGGAGCTTCCGACGACAACTGGACGAAAGACGTGCTGGCAGACGGAATGACCGATGGGTTCGTGCCCGGATTCATTTCCGATCACAGCTACATGTATGGGCCCGGCTCGGAAAGCGATTCGTTCCTGCTCAACGACACCGTTTCAAACCCCGCCAGCACTCTCGATTGGTCCACCCGCTATAGCGATTACGAAAACACCCTTCAGCAGACCGTGGGCGCCAGCGCATCGAGCGTTCACATCATGGCCACCGAGTACAACTCCAATTACGGCACCCCGGGCAAGCAGATGACCAGCCTGGTCAATGGCCTGTTCGTAGCCGATTCCATCGGCAGCCTGCTCGACAGCGGATACACCGGTGGATTGTTCTGGGACCTCCGCAACGGCTGGGGAACCAACGGAAACAACTCGCCGACTTTGTTCGGTTGGCGCGAGGGCGGTGACGAAGGAATCCTGGGCGATCCCAATCTCAACGATCCGCCCTTCACCGGTCCGTATATCCCGTATCCAAACTACTTCGGCTTCCAACTGGCGTCCAAAATGGTTCAGAGCGGCGGCACGGTCGTCTCGGCCGTCAGCAACTACAGCGAATTGGCCGTCTATTCGGTCCTGGAAGCAAACGGCCATCTTGATCTTATGGTGATCAACAAGGACCCCGATGCCGCCATCACCGAGCAATTCAATCTCCAGGGCTTCACGCCCAACGGGCAGGCGCAATTCTGGCAATACGGCCAAACGCAGGACTATGCCCAAAGCCAATCGTCCAACGGCGCGGCTTCGCCGGCGAATTTCAACACTGCGCTCAGCTTCTCCGGCGATAGTTTCAGTTATGCCTTTCCGGCATATTCGATGACGGTGATCGATCTGACGCCGACGCTCTCCGTCGCAACGCCGGCCGCGGCCAATCCGAATCCGGTGACCGGAACCTCCACCGCCCTGAGCGCGCTCGGCTCCGAAAACGGCTCCGGCTCGGGACTCACCTACACCTGGTCCTACACCGGCCCAACCGGCGTCACCTACACCGGCAACACCAACGGCACCAACGCGGCGCAAAACATCACCTCCAACTTCACGCAAGCCGGCAGCTACAACTTCACCGCGACCATCGCGGATGCGAGTAATAATTCCACCACCACCGGCATCGCGGTTGTGGTTCAGCAAACCGCCACCAATATTGTCGTCTCGCCGTCCACCTCACCCGTGGTTCCGGTCGGTCTCACCCAGCAGTTCTCGGCCACGGTCACCGATCAATTCGGCAACTCCATCAGCTCGCCGAGTTTTAGCTGGGGCATCACCGGCAGCGGCAACTCGATCGATGGCACGGGCAACGCCACGCTCGGCTCCACGCCGGGTACGTTCACCGTCACCGCCAGCATCGGCAGCGCCCAGGGAATGGCCAGCGTCATCGCGGAGAACTTCGCCGTGCCGGACGGTTCCACGCTGGATATCAACCTCGGCTCAGCCGGACCGGTGTCCGTCACCGCCAGCGGCGGCAACATCACCGCCAGCCAGAACGGCGTCCAGATCACCCTCTCCGGCTTCACCGGCGTCACCGTCACCGATACCGCATCCAACGATGTTCTGAACTTCAACGGTCCCCTGGCACTGCCGTTCACCTTCGTCAATTGCGGCACTTCCACGTTGAACGTGAACAGCGACACATTGAATTTCGCCAGCGCCGCCACGATCACCCTGGGCACGCTCAACGTCGCCGCCGGCGCCAGCGCCGTTATGCCCACCGCCACCGGCAGCGAATCGCAACTGATTCTCACCGCCCTGTCCCTCGTCTCCGGAGCAACACTGAACCTGGCCGACAACACCATGATCCTGAATTACGCCGGCGGAACCGACCCCATCGGCGTCATCGCCGGTTACCTCCAATCCGGCTACAACGGCGGCGGATGGAACGGCACGGGCATCATGTCCTCCGCGGCACAAACCCCCACCAACGGCCTTCTCTACGGCCTCGGCTACGCCGACGGGAAAGACAACGTCGTCTGGGGCCTGTCGTCGGGCCAGATCGAGGTGAAATACACGCTGCTGGGCGACGCCAATCTGGACGGCCTGGTGAACGCCGCCGATTTCACCATTCTGGCGGCGAACTTCAACCAGCCGGTCACCGGCTGGGACCAGGGCGATTTCAACTATGACGGCCTGGTCAACGCCGCCGACTTCACCGATCTGGCGGCGAATTTCAACCAGGGGATTTCGCTTCCCGCCGCCGCCGTCAGCGCGGCCGTCCCAGCCTTTGCAACCACCGCTTCAACACAGACGACATCGACTACCGCGGCCTCGGAATCGAACGATGTTGTCGATACCGTGCTGGGCAGGCATATTAGTAAGATGAAGCCGCGGCATGGAGTTGTGCGACGCGACGGACGCAAATCGTGAAGCGATTTCTATCAAGGACCTTGATGGCAATAATGATCGCCGCGGGGCTGGCGATGTTGGTGTTCGGCCCGCGGCCCAGGTCGAGCGGGTCGGGCGCGCGGGTGCATATCCAGTATTGGGACAAGTGGACGGGTCTCGAAGGCGCTCAGATGAAGCAGATCGTCGACGCTTTTAACAGCACGGTGGGCAAGGAAAAAGGAATCTGGGTTGATTTCGTGTCGATGAGCCAGATCGACCGCAAGACGCTGATTTCGACGGCTGCGGGCGTTCCACCGGACGTGGCGGGCCTCTGGGATGCCCAGGTTTTGCAGTTTGCATCGATGGGCGCGCTGGAGCCGTTGGATGATTATGCCCGTCGCTATGGCCTGACGCGCGACAAGTACAAACGCGTTTATTACGATGGCTGCCAATACCACGGAACGTTGTACGCCATTCCGAGCACGGTATTCAGCACCGCGTTGCTATGGAACAAGGAGATTTTTCGGCAGAAGGCGGCTGAGCTTCGAGCGGCCGGGCTGGATCCAAACCGCGCTCCTCGAACCATCGCGGAGCTGGACAAATACGCCGCGGCAATCGACACGTGGGTCATACGGGGTGGGAAAAAACGTCTTGAGGTCGCCGGCTATATTCCATTGCTCCCGGACATGGGCAATGGCAACGCCCTGACGGGCTATTGGTTCGGCGCGCAAATCGCCAATCCGGACGGCACGAAAGTGTTGCTCACGTCGCCGGAGATGTTTGCCACGTACAATTGGATTCGCGGCTACAGCGAGCGGCTGGGCGAGCCGGCCCTGGCCGAATTCCGCAGCGGATTCAGCAGCGGGGCCACGGGTCTGTTCGACACGCCGCAGAATCCTTTTCTCGTTGGTTGGATTGCCATGGAGCCGCAGGGCGCGTGGGTCTCGGCGTTCATTGAAAAGTACAAACCGTCCATGGACCGCGCCCACATCCCGCCGGATCAGCTTCAGCGTGAAAAGGATTTCGACAGTCTCAAGTTGGGGATGAGCCTGGAGCAGGCCGAACAATTGCTCGGACCCGGCGATTCTCCGACGGGCGGTTACACTGTTCCACCGCAAATTCCCGGCGGCGCGCGGATGTTCCGCTGGCCGGCGGGCGTCAAGGAAATCTACGTGACGTTCGTTGACGGAAAAGTCTCGGCCAAAGGGTGGAAATGGCTGCCGGCGAAAATGCGCCAGCAATACTGCCAATGGGGCGCCGCGCCTTTCCCCTCCGGCGTGCCGGGTCTGGAGAACGTCACCTCGGCCGGCATGGACGTATGGGTGATCCCCAGCACCTCCAAACACAAGAACGAGGCGATGGAATTCATCGCCTTCGCCAGCCGGCAGGACCAGATCGAGAAGCTCAGTTCCGATCACTGCAATCTATCCCCCCTGTCGGTTGAAAGTCCGGAGTATTTTCAGAATCATCCCAATCCGTACGTGGACGTCTTCGAGGCCCTGGCCGCAAGTCCCAACGCGCGTGGGCTGCCGCGGCTGATCGATTGGCCGCAGATCGCCGACGAGCTGGGGCAGGTGGGGGAACGCTCTTATCTATTGCAGGGAACGACGGCACATATCCTTTCCGATGCCCAGCGGCGGTGCCAGCAGGAGTTGAACAAGGCGCTCGATTTGCCCGAGAATGCGAATCTCGATCTGGACGAAATGGCACAGTGAACAGCGAAATCCGACAATTCGGCAAGGGTGTGGCGTTCGTCTCGCCGTGGTTGATTGGATTTGTGGCGTTTACCTTCCTGCCGATCGCGGTGTCGTTTTATTTCAGCTTGTGCAAATTCGATCTGTTGCAGCCGCCCCGTTTTATTGGAGGGCGCAATTACCTGGACCTGCTGCACGACAGAGTTTTCTGGCAGGCGACGAGAAACACGTTCTATTACACGGCGATGGTGCTTCCGGCGGGGCTGTTGGTGTCCCTGGGACTGGCGATGCTTCTGAACGTTCAGGTCCCCGGCCGCGCCATCTGGCGAACGGTCATCTTCATGCCGTCACTGGTTCCCATCGTCTCCTCGGCAATGGTTTGGATGTGGCTGCTGAATCCGCGTTTGGGCTTGCTGAACGTTCTGCTGATGAAGATGCACGTCCCCGGCCCACCGTGGCTGACCGACCCGCGCTGGGCCATGCCCGCCCTGGCGCTGATGAGTCTCTGGGGCGTCGGCAATGCGGTGGTGATTTACCTCGCCGGTTTGCAGGACGTCCCGGTTGAACTCTACGAGGCCGCCGAACTCGACGGCGCCAGCCTTCTGGGCCGGGTCTGGCACGTGACGATCCCCATGCTCTCCCCGGTGATATTTTTCAATCTCGTCATGGCCATCATCGGGACGCTTCAGGTTTTCGAGATTCCGTACATAATGACCAACGGCGGTCCGGCACGCTCGACGTATTTCCTCTCGATGTATCTGTACGACAACGCGTTCGTCTATCTGCAAATGGGATACGCCAGCGCCATGGCCTGGATCATGCTGTTGATCGTGCTGGCCCTGACCGGCCTGGCGTTCTGGACGAGCAGGAGTTGGGTTCATTATCAAGGTCGATGATGGAGCATCCTGAGATGATGAGGCATCCTCATTTGATTCATGAATCGCCAAAGTGAACGGACAAAACCAAGAATGGGAACGGGAATCCATGAGCGACGAAACTCAAAAACTGCCGCTGATTCAGAAGATTGGCTACGGGTTCGGTGATTTGGCGTCCTGCCTGTTCTGGCAGACGATCACGCTGTATCTGCTTTTCTTCTACACCGACGTGTTTGGGCTGACGGCAAGGGCGGCCGGCATCATGTTCTTCGTCTCCCGGATATCGGACGCCATTTTTGACGTGGTCATCGGCATGGTAGCCGACCGCACCCAGAGCCGATGGGGCAAATTCAGGCCGTATTTGCTGTGGATGGCGGTTCCCCTGGGCGTTGCGGCGGTTCTCGCGTTCTCAACCCCTGATTTTGGCCAAACGGCCAAACTGCTCTACGCCTATGCCACGTTCATCCTTTTCATGTTCCTGTACTCCGCGATCAACATTCCCTACACGTCGCTGCTGGGCGTCATCAGCGGTGAGCCGGTGGAACGAGCGGACGCGGCGACTTCCAAATTCATCGGCGCGTATCTGGGCGGGATCATCGTTTCCGCCACCGCCCTGCCGCTGGCCAAATACTTCGGCCACGGCGCCGATGCCAAGGGATGGCAGATGACGCTGGCAGTTTACGCGGCGGCGGCCGTCGTCTTCTTCTTGATCACTTTCCTTTCGACACGCGAGCGCGTTCAGCCCATCGCCAAGGAAAAAACGTCGGTGAACCGAGACTTGAAGGACTTGTCGAGGAATCTTCCCTGGATCGCGCTCTTCAGCGTGACGATTCTTCTCATCCTGTTCGTCTGCATCCGCATGAGCGTCACCACGCACTATTTCAAATACTACGTCCGCGATCAGGACGTCGATCTGTTCGGCAAGACTCGTCGATACGGTTTTGAAGTTCTGGCATCCGCGTTCAACACGGTCGGGCAGGTGTTGGCGTTGGTGGGAGTCGCCCTGGTTCCGATGTTCGCCCGGCTCCTGGGCAGGAAAAGGGCCACGGTCATCCTTTTCATCACGGCATTGATCTGCACGGGCGCATTCTATTTCCTCAAACCGCAGAACTTGCTGCTGATTTTCGTGTTCCAGATCGTCGGCTCTCTGGCGGGAGGACCGATTTCCGCGCTGTTATGGATCATGTATGCGGATACGGCGGACTATTCCGAATGGAAAACCGGCCGGCGAGCCACGGGACTCGTGTTTTCGGCTTCCATCATGTCCAACAAGCTGGGATGGGCGCTGGGGAGCATGATCGCGGGAACCATTCTTGCCTCCACCGGATTCGTGCCCAATGTGACCCAAAACCAGGACGTCCTGACCGGCCTGAAAGCAATGATGAGTGCAATACCGGTGGCGGCAGGGATCGCCGCAATCGTCATTCTCATGTTCTTCTACAAGCTGGATGAGGCGACGATGGTGAAAGTGAAGGCGGAATTGGATGAACGGCGCCGGGCCGGTGATCAGGCTCTTGCAACCGCGCAATAGCCATTTACGCCAAAGGAACCGACGCGCGTTGAAATTCGGCTAATGCGGATTATTCACCGCGAAGGACGCGAAGAGCGCGAAGGAATGAAAATCAGTTGAACCGATCGCAGCATCCCGCGCGGATGCAAATCATGGAAACATGACATAATTTCTTCTCCGCATTGATTCTTCGCGCTCTTCGTGGAAGGCGAAGCCTCCACGGCGCACTTCGCGGTGAATCATGCGGGTTAAGGAGCCAAGATGGCGCAGATACTGGCGGCGACGAATCCCATTTCCCAACCACGGGACCGCATCCCGGTTCTTACCAAAATCGCTTACTCTCTGGGAACCGCGCTGGATATGTGGGGGCTTTGGCTGTACCCCGGCGTCGCGTTCGCGGTCTTTAACATTTATCTGGGCGTGAAACCCGAACTGGTTGGGCTGGCGTTGACCCTCATCCGTGTATACGACGCGATCTCAGACCCCGTGGTCGGCTGGATTTCCGACAATTTCCGCTCGAAATACGGCCGCAGGCGCCCGTTCATTCTCGTTTCCGGCATCTTGTGCGGCCTGGGCCTTCCGGCGCTGTTTCTGGTCTCGCCGCATTGGTCGGATATCCAGTTTCTTCACGTGTCGGCCGTATTCTGGTACATGCTCTTTTCGTCGATGATTTACATCCCCATCTTCAGTACCTTCACGGTGCCCTATAACAGCCTCGCCAACGAACTCACGCCGGATTACGAAGAGCGCACCTCGCTCATGACGTACAAGAGCGCGATACAGAAGATTTTTGAGATCGGTAACTTCTACGGATTGCGGTTCACGACTCTGGCGTGGTTTCTAGTGCCCGGGACTCACAAGACGAACACCTTGTTAGGCGTGCAAGTGTATACATCCATCTTGGGCGCGCTGATGGCGATCTTCGCCATCATCATGTTCTTCAGCGTAAAAGAGCGATATTATGAAACCATAGTAGTAAAAACCACGGAGCGCGTTCCGCTCAGAAGTTCCTTTTACGAGACCCTAAAATGCCAGCCGTTTCGGATGATGATGTGCATGGGCGGCGCGTTCACACTGGGGACGAGCATGGTCGGCACGCTGGGTTTATACGCAACGATTTACTACGTGTGCGCGGGCAACACCGACTTGGGCTACCAGTGGAATTTTTGGATGGGGATAGCTTACATGATCGGGGGATTTATCGGCGCTCCGGCATTGAACAGAGTCGCGTATTTCATCGGCAAGCGCGCCGCCGTGATCGTCGCCGCGTGTATAGGCATCCTGGGCTTTGGCGGCTCCTGGTATCTCTACACCCCGGCCATCCCCTGGCTGCAAACCGTCGCTTCGGGAACCATGGCGTTCGCGGGAGCCGGTCTGTGGATGCTCTCCGGGTCCATCGGGGCCGATGTCATTGACTATGACGAGCTGACCACCGGAAAGAGGCGCGAAGGCTCCTTCACCGGTTGCGCTCAATATATTTTCAAGCTGGGCAATTCGGGAGGATCGTTTTTGGCCGGGCTGATCCTCACCTGGGTCGGCTTTAAGTCGTCCCTTGGGGCGCAATCGCCTCACACGGTTTTCTGGATCCGCGCGATGCTGGCGAGCATTCCGGTGGCCGGGTTGCTTCTGGTCATCTTCTTCATTCTGCGCGTGCCGCTTACAAAAAAGATATGTCAGGAGATTCGAACGACCCTGGAAGCGCGCCGCGGCAAGGTGTAGCCGCTAAGCCGATGCCAACGCAATCATTTCCAATGTTCGACCCAAGCAAGGCGCGGCGGAGGCGCTATCCGCATCGCTGGGTGGCGCTGCTGGCCATCCTCATCATCTGCGCGGGTTATCTTCTGCCGTTTTTCTGGATGCTTTCCACGAGCCTCAAGCGCGTCGATGAGGTCATGACGAACCCGCCCAGCCTGATTCCCCATCCCCTGATGCCCCAGAATTTTGCGAAGGTCATCACCTCCGACAAGGTCGATTTCCCGCTCTACACGCGCAATACGCTGATCATCGCCGCCCTGACCGCTCTGGGCACGACGTTGTCCAGCTCGATCGTCGCCTATGGATTTGCCAAGATTCGATTCAAGGGCCGCGGATTTCTCTTCGTGCTGATGCTCTCCACGATGATGGTCCCCTTCCCGGTGATGATGCTGCCGCTGTTTATCGTGTTCCGATTCATCGGCGATCACACGCCGCTGCAAATGCTCGGCACGTTCAAGCCGCTGTGGCTTCCGGCGTGGTTCGGCAGCGCCTTCAGCATCTTCCTTCTCCGCCAATTCTTCCTGACGATTCCGGATGACATTGGCGAGGCGGCGCGCATCGACGGCTGCAGCGAATGGGGCATCTTCTGGCGGATCATGTTGCCATTGAGCAAGCCCGCCTTGTCCGTCGTGGCGCTCTTCTCGTTCATGTGGGCCTGGAACAATTTCCTAGGCCCGCTGCTGTTTTTCCAGCGTCCCGATCAGTACACGCTGGCGCTGGGGCTTCAAGCCTTTCAGAGCCAGCAGGGCGGCACCGATTGGAACCTGCTGATGGCCGCGTCGATGCTGGTGATGCTGCCGGTGCTTCTCCTGTTTTTCCTGGCTCAAAAGACGTTCATCCAGGGGATCGCAACCACCGGCTTGAAGTAGAACAACACCCGCAGACGGATTCACGGCCGAACCAGTTCAACATCGCCTCTGCTGGGCGATTGGATGATCGGATCGGGCATTTTCGATCGTAATATCCAGGGGTTATCCTTTCCCGGAAGTTTCAGTTCCATTCCCCCCCGTGCAATCGGCGGGAAAGCCATCAGGTCAAGCACGTTGTGATGTTCCGTGGGGTTCGCATCGTAAGCCGCCTGAAGCTGCTCGCGGGCTTCGGGGGTAAATCGCTCGAGATACGCCACGAAGTTGCTCTTCCCATCGGTGCAGACGACGGCAATGTTGGCGATCTTGCCGTTGTGATCAAAAGGGGCGAGCTTGAAGATGCTGTCCTTGAAATAGGTCTGACCATCGTCATCGGAATAGAACGCTTCGGAATAATTGGGTTTGTGTCCGAACGGCCAGAAGTTATATCCCGCGATCGCAATTGCCGCGCAGAGCAGACACGCGGCGACGGCCACACCGATTCCGCGATGGTGCTGGAGGGTTTCTCGGATCGATATATCGTAGGCGCTTCGCCCCACGTTCGTGATGCCTCCACGCCGATCATGCGGCCCCGCGCCGGACCGTCAACGCCGGACTATTGCACAACCATCGTCTTAAGCATGCTTAACGAAGTGATCATTCTCAACCGTTACGGAAAAACGGAGCCTTCGGGAAGATCGCCGCTGGGCGTTTTAATCGTATTGGGGTTAAATGCGGATCTGGGCATCCATTTGTTGCCGGAACCCGGCAATTTAACTTCCTGGCCGCGCATGCTGATCTCCGGGTTATGCATGAGGGTCAGGATCTCATGCTGAATTTCCTTGGCCGACAGATTATTGTTCACGGCTTGGTTGTACGTGTCGGTCAGTTTTTTCTGCGCTTCAGGGGTATAGCGGACAAGGAATCCGACGAAATCTGAACCCCGGTCGATCAGCACCACAGCCTCGTCCGCGGTCTTGCCGTTGTGATCGAAGGGTGGAAATTTATAAACGCTACCCTTGAAGAAGCTTTGTCCGTCGTCGTCGGAGTAGTAGAGGCTGGTGGCATCGGCGTGATGAGCGGGCCAGAACGTGTAAGCCAGGATTCCGACCGCAATCGCCACGAACGCCACCGCGATCCCCAAGCCGAGCTTTCCCTTGTTCAGCTTTTCCCGAACGCTCATACTCATGGTCACGCTTCAAGTCAACTCGAACGATCGACGATTCGCCGGCGAGAAATCAACTGACGCGGCGCACCCCAAGCCATGGAAACGCTTGTGTCCGGCTCATTCTCCCGCACCGGGCGCCGGTCCCCAACTCGTGTTGGTAGTGATCGAAACATCCTTAGCGGTAACACTCAACAATGTGCGGGACTCGACATGTCCGTCGACGAAAAGAGCATTCGTAGTCGTGTTGTTCATGTGCCGGAATCGCATGGCACATAAAGAAGACCAATTGTCATTAGGATTGGTGTCGTCCCGGTTTTCATAAGTGACGCAATACATGGTGACGTTTCCGTTGATGTTAGAAACGCCAGTGATTCCCTTTATTGGAAAACCATATGGGGCGCCCAGTGCAATCGGCTTCGCGTAATAGTTCGTATTGTATGTTTTGAAGGCGGGCACTGGATAATAACCACCGTAGGTTCCACTGCTCCATTCAATTGCCGAATCATCAAGCTGCTCGGCCAAAGCGCCATAGCCATTGGTCTGGGAAACCGTCTGGCCATCGACGGTGACCTGGGGCCCGCACCAGACCATCATCGTTTCGCTAGGCCTCCTGATGCTCCCCGCTTGCCGCAGCGCCATAAATCCGGAGCCAATCTTCGTACCCGACGTATATGCATATTGGCCGGCAGCGAGCGCCCTCGTATCCGGCATGTTCGCATCTATCAAGACAACGGGATTTGCAAAGAAATCGCATACCCTGGGTTGATAAGGAAGACCCATCGTGTCGTAGTCGTGGAACACTCCCGAGAAGTCGGGCGCCAAATTGCCTTCATATATCGCCTTGTAATAGCCGCCGCCGAATGGATCGAAGACGGGCAGGTTGCCGGTGCCGGGGGCTTGGTTGACCGTCAGGCGGGTCAGCGTGTCCGGCCACTGCCAACAGGACGTATTGCTAAGATTATCGGCTTGGCCGTTTACATTGGCCGCTCCACCCTTCATCGTTGCATATCCATAGGGCATATACCCGTTGTTCTCGGCATTGTATTCCTGGATCATCTGGCCAATAACGCGGAGGTTAGACCCGCATGCCACGAGATTCGCCTGTTCTCTGGCGCGGTTGAGCGCCGGCAGCAGGATCGAAACCAGCAGTGCGATGATCCCGATAACCACCAACAGTTCTACCAGCGTAAACCCTCGCCTGATGCGTCGAATCGACATGTGCGCTCCTCGCAAAATCCCGCGATTATGCCGTTATCATATATATGAAAACAACCTTGTCAATGATTTTTTGCCCCCGATTATGGGGAAACTATCCTCTTGTTAACGCCGGCCACCGGCCGGGACGCCCCCCTATCGCCCGGATTATGGGGCTGAATTCGCCTTTACGAAGTCGATGATGTCGTGAATATTGCCAAATGCCAGGCCCGTGACCGTGTCGGCACATCCGTAATAAATTGCCAATCTTCCCGATGGGGCGTCCAGAAGGGTGGCACAGGGGAAAATCACGTTCGGCACGTCACCGACGCATTCGTAGGGCATTTGCGGCGACATCAGGTACGGGGCCGCCCGATGGATCACCTTCCACGGCTTTTCCAAATCCAGAAGCGCCGCCGAAAAACTGTAAACAAAGCCGTTACAACTGGTAAGAACGCCATGATAGATCAGCAACCACCCTTCGCTGGTCTCGATTGGAATCGGGCCGGCGCCGATCTTGGTGGATTCCCACGGCTGCTTGGGCGCCATCACGAACCGATGCTTGCCCCAAAAAGTAAGATCGGGGCTTTGGCTGAGGAACATGTCGCCAAACGGCGTGTGCCCCCGGTCGCTCGGCCGGCTCAGCATCATGAAGTTTCCGTTGATCTTGCGGGGAAACATTACCCCGTTTCGGTTGTAGGGGAGATAGGCATTTTCCAGTTGATGAAACGTGTTGAAATCCCGGGTC
>JBEKXM010000058.1:0-14109 GCA_049512115.1 Tepidisphaeraceae bacterium
GGCGCGTCGCGAAGCGCCGGCAACAATTCGCCCGTGATCAACTGATCGTAAACCCCGCGCGCCTCGGCGGCGCGGATCATCGCCGGCGACAGGTCCACCCCCACCAGCCGCCGGGCGTACGGACAAAACTCCTGCCCGCACAATCCCGTGCCGCAGCCCAAATCCAGCACGTCCAAATCCCGACGCGGCGTGGCCTGACGAACCGCCCAAAGCAGTTGTTGCGGAACCTGGTACTTCAGTTTCTCGATCAGATGCTTGTCAAACTTCGCCGCGTAATGGTCGAACAATTCCCGGACATATTGCGCGGGAGCCGTTGCGACCGAGCGATCTCCCGACAATGCCGCCAATTTGAATTGCCACCCCGGCGTGTCGGGCTTGAGCCTGATTGCCTCGCGATACGCCGCAGATGCCGCCTCCAACCGGCCTACCCTCTGGAGGGCCTGTCCGAGATTGCTATATGCCTCGGCATAATCGGGCTTGAGGCGGATGGCCTGGCCATAGGCGTCGATGGCCTCTTCGAGTTGTCCATTGTCCTGCAGGGCATTGCCGAGATTGCTGTGGATTTCCGGTAAGTTGGGGTTGAGGCCGATTGCCTGGCGGTAGGCGGCGATGGCCTCATCCACTTGTCCCTTGTCGTGCAAGGCTAGGCCGAGATTACTGCGGGCCTTGGCATAGGTGGGACTGAGGGCAATAGCCTGGCGGCACACGGCGATGGCCTCATCGAGTTGCCCTTTGTGTTTCAGGGCATTGCCGAGATTGCTGTAGGCTTGAGCATAGTCGGGACTGAGGGCCACGGCTTGGCGATACGCGGCGATGGCCTCATCGCATTGTCCTTTGTCTACCAGCGCATTGCCGAGATTATTGTGGGATTCGGCCGACCTGGAATTGAGGGTAATGGCCCGGCGACAGGCGGCGATGGCCTCATCCAGTTGTCCTTTGTCCCTCAGCGAATTGCCGAGATTGTTGTGCGCTTGGGCGTAGTTGGGCTTGAGGGCGACGGCCTGTCGATAGGCGGCGATGGCTTCATCGAGTTGTCCCTTTTCATTCAGGAGATTGCCGAGATTGTTGTGGGCCTCGGCGTAGTTGGGGTTGATGGCCAAAGCCCGTCGGATCAAATCCACCGCGTCGTCATCGCGTCCCATCTGATGGGCCATCACTCCCAGAAGGTGTAGGGCGCCGGTATGTCCCGGCTGCTGAGTCAATATCTGGCGGTAAATCTTCTCCGCCTCGGCCAATCGCCCGGCCTGATGATGCGACAAGCCGGATTCGAGTTGTTCCTGAAGAGTCATCGGGCCTGCTCGCACCAATTCCGCCACATCTGCCGGTACGCCGCTTCGATATTGTACGCCGCTTCGATATTGCGGGCGAAACGCGGCGCATCCATCAGCGCCGACCCCTGCATCCGCCCGCGCAGCGTCCGGCGAAGTTCCGCCAGCCGCGGCAAATCCCCGGCCAGGTCCGTGGCAATTTGAACGTACTGTTCCGGGGTCTGGGCAATCAGGTCCGGCAGGCCGAGGTTGGCCAGGATGCTCACCCCCCCACGCCCCACCGCCGTCCGGCCCGCCAGCGTCACCACCGGCACTCCCATCCAAATTGCATCGCACGTCGTCGTGCCCCCGTTGCACGGAAACGGGTCCAGCCCAACGTCGATTTGCTCGTATCGCTTGAAATACTCCGACAACGGAACCCATCCCACAAACTTCACGCGCCGCCGATCGATCCCCTCACGTTCCAGCAGATCCCCCACCCGCTGGCGATGGCTCCCCTCACCGGCTTGGAGAATCAGATTGGACTTCGGCGTCGCCCGCAGCAACTGTATCCACAAATCCAACGTCTCGGGGGAGACCTTGCAGAAGTTGTTCAGGCAGCCGAACGTCACCTCCCCGGCGATCAGCGCCGGCGGTGGGCCGACCTCCGGACTCTGCTCGTGCAACGGATAACACCAATACGTTTCCGGCAGCCGCACCGATTTCTCGCTGTAATACGCGTCGTTCATTCCCGGCGGATCCAGGTGCGGGTCGGTCAGACGGTAGTCCATCGTCTCCAATCCCGTCGTCGAGCAGTACGCCAGATAGCTCACCTGCACCGGGGCCGGCTTGCGCGCGAACAGCAGCAGCCGGTTCCTGGCCATGTGCATCGTCAGGTCCACCAGCACGTCGATCTGGTCTTCCCGCACCAGTTGCGCCATCCGTTCATCCCTCAGTCCCAACGTGTTTCGCCATTGCCTGGCGTGACCGCGAAGAAGCCCGGTAAACCGATCGGGACGCCGAACGTCCGAGTAGCAGAACACCTGGAAACGATCCCGGTCATGCGCCGCCAGCAGCGAAACCAGAAACCGACCCACCGGGTGGTCGCGGAAATCCGGCGACACGTACCCGATCCGCAACGCACGCTCCGGATCGCGGCTGTTGACGTGCGGCTGAATGAACTTCTTCAGCGGCTCGGCAAATTGTCGGCTCCAGCGCCGGTGTTCCTCATAGATCATCCGCGCGTCGTAGCCCGGATGAAAATGCAGCGCGTAGATCAAATTGCTGTGCGCTTCGGCGAAATCGGGCTTGAGGCGGATGGCCTCCCGAAAGCAAGCGACCGCCTCGTCAAGTTGCCCCATGTCCTTCAAGGCGTTGCCGAGATTGCCGTGCGCCAAGGCGTAGTCAGGTTTGAGGCGAATGGCCTGGCGAAAGGAAGCGATCGCCTCGTCAAGTTGTCCCTTGTCCTTCAAGGCATTGCCAAGATTGCTGTACGCTACGGCATAATCGACCTTCAGCCGGATGGCTTGGCGATAGGAAGCGATCGCCTCGTCAAGTTGCCCCTTGGCTTTTAAGGCGATTCCCAGATTATTATACGCCTCGGCAAAATCCGGCTTGAGCCCAATGGCCTGCCGGCAGGCGGCGATGGCCTCGTCGACTTGTCCATTATCCTTCAATGCGTTTGCGAGATTGTTGTATGCCGCGGCGTATTGGGGCTTGAGCTGAATAGCCCGCCGATGGGCCGCGATCGCCTCGTCAAGTTGCCCCTTGTTTTGTAAGGCGATGCCCAGATTGTTGTGCGCCTCGGCGTAATCAGGCTTGGACCGAACGGCCTGGCGCATCAATTCCATCCCCGCGTCCAACCGGCCGGCCTGCGCCGCCAGCATCCCCAACAGATTCAGCGCCTCGGCATGATTCGGATTCTGCGCGAGGATTTGACGATAGATCGCCTCCGCCTGGGCCAATCGCCCTGCCTGATGATGCGACCAGCCGGATGCCAGTTGCTGCTGAACGGTCATCTGGCCGGGCATTGTAAGCTCGAATTCCCGCCGTGGTGGAGGGTGAGCCCTCCACGCTGGCACCAATTCCGCCACATCTGCCGCCAGGCGGCCTCAACATCGCGCGCGAAACGCGGGGCGTCCATCAGCGGCGAAGCCTGCATCCGCGTACGCAGGGTCCGGCGAAGTTCGGCCAGCCGCGGCAGGTCCCCGGCCATTTGTGCGGCAACGGAGACATATTGCTCCGGAGTGTCGGCGATCCAGTCGGTCAGACCGACATTGGAAAGAATGGAGACGCCGCCCCGCCCCACCGCGGTCCGGCCGCGTAACGCAACGGATGGCACACCCATCCATAACGCGTCCATCGAACTGGTATGACCATTGAACGGAAATGGATCGAGGCAGATATCCAATTGGTGGTAGCGGCGGAAATATTCCTCCTGGGAAGTCTTGGCGACAAACTGCACGCGATCCGGCGAAATCCCCCCGTCGTGGAACAGCTTGCGCACGATGTCCAGGTGAACCCCGGGCTGGGATTGAATCGTCAATCGAGACTTCGGCACGGATTGCAGGATCCGGACCCACAATTCCAACGCGGGGCGCGTGACCTTGGAAAACTGGTTCAGGCAGCTAAAGGTGACGAATCCGCTGATCAGAGCGGGCAGATCGTTGGGCAATGTCCCGATCGGGGGCGGCTGATAAATCCAGAAGCAATGCGGAAGGCGGATGGAGGTTTCGGTGTAGTCACCATCGCTGGCGGAGGCAAAGCCTTCCGCGGCGGAGGCAAAGCCTTCCGCGGCCCCCGGCGGATCGAGGTACGGATCGGTCAGCCGATAGTGCATTTTCGACAAACCCGTGGTCATCGGTGGCCCGAGCATGGTCAATTGGACCGGCGCCGGCTCGCGGGCGAAAACCAACAGGCGGTTGTGGGCGGTGTGCAGGGCCGTGTCCACCAGTATGTCGATTCGGTCGTGGCGAATTTTCTCGGCCACCCGCTCGTCGCTCATTGCCGGAACGTCGTGCCATTGATCGGCAAGACTTTTGAGCTTCGCGGTGATGAGGTCGCCCGTTTGCACGCTGGCGTAGCAGACGATCTCAAGGTGCCCGGGGTCTCGATTTTCAAACAAGGGCAGCAGGGATCGCCCGGCGGGATGGTCGCCAAAATCCGGCGAGAGAAACCCGATTTTCAGCTTCCGGTCCGGCGAACGGTCGTTGTCGTGCGATCGAATCTCCGGCGTGGAGGGCTCGCCCTTCACCGCCAGCGGCTCGGCGAATTGTTGGCTCCAGCGCCGGTGTTCCTCACAGATCATCCTGCCGTCGTAGCCGGGATGAAACGCCAGAGCGTAAAGCAGATTGTCATGCACTCGGACAAGACCAGGCTTGAGTTGAATGGCCTGCCGATAACAAGCGATGGCTTCGTCAAGTTGGCCCGTTTCCTTGAAGGCGATTCCCAAGTTGTAGTGCGCTTCAGCATAACGAGGTTTGAGCCGCATGGCCTGCCGACAGGCGGCGATCGCCTCGTCAGGTCTGCCCATTTGGTTCAGGGTGACCGCGAGACTGCTATATGCCTCGGCATAATCGGGCTTCAGGTCCAAGGCTTGGCGGTGGGCGGCGATGGCCTCGTCGAACCGCCCCTGCTTACACAACGTGCCGCCCAGGTTGTGGTGGATTTCGGCGGAATCCGGCTTCAGTTCAACAGCGCGGTGGAACTCGGCGATCGCCTCATCCAGTTGCCCCTTGCCGAGCAGCGCGTTGCCGAGGTTGTTGTGGATTTCGGCCACGTTCGGATTGATCCGCAGCGCCTGGCGGAAGGCGGCGATGGCCTCATCGCTTTGCCCGGTTTCCTGCAGGGCCGCGCCCAGATTCGTCAGGCCCTCGAACGAACCGGGATTCAACCGCACGGCATTTCGGCAGGCCTCGACCGCCTCTTTGAGCTGTCCTTTTTCGCGCAGTGCATTGCCGAGATTCACGTACGCCTCGGCGAAGTCGCCGTTCAGGTCCAAGGCAACGCGCCAGGCTGCAATGGCTTCATCGTGCTGGTTCTTGCCCCGAAAGGCGTTGCCCAGATGGCTATGGTAACTGGCGACGCGGGGGTTGATGGCTATCGCCTGGCGGATCCAGCCGATGGCCTGGTCGAATTTCCCGGTCTGAATGGCGATGACCCCCAACAGATCGAGCGGATCGGCCAGGCAAGGATCGAGCGCCAGCACTTCCAGGTAGATCGCCCGGGCCTGGGCCAGCCGGCCCGCCTGGTGATGCTCAACCGCCGTCTTCATCGCCTGCTTGATTGTGTCCTGAGCCATTGGCAATTCTCTAAACCTCACGGGATTCTATCGGACCTGGAGGCCGGAACAACCCTGATCGCCCCCGCCGCCCGACGCGACTTGATAATGCCCGGCGGAACCGTATCGTGAGCCGGCGATGAGCGGCGAACAGCAGAACGGCCACATATTTGTCGGCGGAGCCGGCCGCTCCGGCACAACCTTGCTGCGCGTGCTTCTGGACGCGCATCGGCGGATATGCTGCGGCCCGGAACTGAAGATGCTGCCTTACGTCGCGGAGCTGTACCAGTTGACGGTGGCGACGGAGTCCGTGACGGAGGCGTACGGAAATACCCTGGCGGACGTCCAGGGGTGTTTCCGGCAGTTTGTGGAGAGCTTATCGGCGAATTTTCGGCGGGCGTCGGGCAAGCCGCGTTGGGCGGAGAAAACACCGCACAACGTATTGGGCATGGCAATCTTGGGGACAATGTTCCCCGATGCGCGGTTCATCCACGTGATTCGCGACGGCAGGGACGTGGCGTGCTCGCTGGTGACCATGGATTGGTTCGATCCGCGGACGGGCGCCAAGCGGGACTACGTTCAGAACATCGCCAAGGCCGCCGGGTATTGGCGCAGAATTGTCCAGTACGCGCGGCAGCAGGCCGCCGACCCGGTGCTGGCGGGCCGCGTGATCGAGGTCCGATACGAGGCCCTGGTCGCCGACGTCGAAGGGATCATGCGCCAAGTCCTGGATTTCCTCGGCGAGGCGTGGGACCCGGCAATCCTGGAGGCGCATAAAAAGAGCCGTGCCCATGAGCCGCGCGAGTCCAGCACCGACCAGGCCACCAAGCCCGTCTACGACACCTCCATCGGCCGATGGAAACGGGACATGTCGCCGGCGGACAGAATCGCATTCAAATCCGAAGCCGGACCCCTGCTGAAAGAACTGGGATACGCCCCGGAAGATTGGTAGCCGGAGCAGGGCTTTTACCGTCCGTTATGCGCTTGGCGTCTACTCGTAACCAAAGTGCGCCAACATCTCGCCGGCCACGTCCTGGAAAGTCCGCCGATCATCGTCGCTGAAGTTCCGCCGCCAATCGCCGATTCTTGAGGGATCAATGCGGATTTGATTTCCCCGGTATCTGCGGACGATCTCCGCCGGATCGCCGGCTTCGCCCAGCCACGCAAGCATCCTTCCAAGCGTCTTTTCCGGCTCCAAAAGGAGGTCTTCAAACCGCACTTCCAAATACCGATCCGGAAACCGGCGACCAAACTCGACGCCGGGGCGGACATTGTTGACCCACCAAGCCGCGGCCTGATCCAAATCGCGAGGGCCCCAACTGCGGGTCATCGCCGAACAAGCGGTGTCACGACCATCGCGGATGCAATGGACGAAGCGCATATCCGGAAAAATGCCGGCCAACAGGGGCAGTTCCAGCACGTAGCTCGGCGTCTTGTTGACCCAGCGCGGCTTTCCGTCGCGGCGGGAATGCTCCTCGAACAGCGAGAGCACAAAGTCGCGGAACGATCGCACCGGCTGGCGACCCTCGGCCAGGGCGTCCATCAGCGCGGCAGTCCTCTGCATCGCAAACGGCCGATCAAACAGGATGTAGTGCGGGCCATGGTGGTATTGCTCGTACTCGCGCTTGTTGTGGGGCCGCAGCGGCAGCGGGCGGGTCCATTGCTCCATGTAGCTCGTGACCGCAGCCCCGAGTTGCTCGAATGCCAACTTCCGACCGCCAAACAACAGCCGGGCAATCTCTAGCACGAAATCCGTCTCGTACACGGGGGACAGGGCAGGGTGAAGCCCAAGCATATCGACGACCAACGTCGTGCCCGATCGGCCTGCCCCGCCAATGAAAACAGGAACACTCGATTCCATCCGTTCCCTCAATTTCCCGCCACGGCGTTGCGGACCACAATCCCCAAGCCTCCACGGCCTTCCATGCCGTGTCTATTTAAGCTATTCCCGGCCCTCGTACCATCATGAGACAAATCGGGTAGGAGGGGGCTTTGCAGCCCCCGTCCTCCCACACCACCGGACGTACTCACCGTATCCGGCGGTTTCTTTCAACCGTTCAACTGTTCATACCTTGCGGTCAGGCTTACCAAGCCGAGCGACTCGAACCACCTGGCTGGCATCCCTTGGTTGACGCCGGGGTGCCGGGACAGCCGCCACCATCCCCGACCGCTCTGGGCCACCAGCCAAGCACGCCGTCGCGGCACGCCCAGCCTTTGGAGACAGTTGGCGATCGGTTGCATGAAGCGACACTGTTTGAGGCGCAGGCAGCGCAGTTTCCGCCGAATCCAACCATCCAGGTCATGCAGTGGGCGTTTACATTCCGCGTAGCGGAAGTACGTGACCCACCCGGTGAGGAAAGTGTTGAGTTCGTCGATCACTTGCGCCATGCTCACACCTCGGCTTCGTCGGGTGATCTGCCGAACCCGCTCCTTGACGCGCCGGACGCTTTGGGGAGCAATCCCCAGGTGTCCTTCGGACAATAAGCGGTGGCCTAGGAACTTGCGTTCCTGTACAGGCGCTACCGCGCTCTTGTCGCGGTTCACACGCAAGCGGAGTTTCTGTTCAAGGAATTGGGTTATGCCGGCCATCACCCGCCAGCCCGCCTCGACTGACCGCAGATAGATGTTGCAGTCATCCGCATAGCGGCAGAAGGTGTGTCCGCGTCTTTCCAGTTCCTTGTCCAGGTCATCCAAAAGCAGGTTGGCCATCAGGGGAGACAGCGGCCCACCCTGCGGAGTGCCTTCTTCACGCGCGGCACACACGCCGTTGCTCATCATTCCGGCTCGAAGGAACCGGCCGGTGATCTTCAGCATGCGTTTGTCCTTCACGTGTCGGCTTAGACGGTTCATCAGCACGTCGTGGTTCACCCGATCAAAGAACTTCTCCAGATCGATGTCCACGACGATGTCCCGCCCGTCGGCCACGAACTCCTTTGCCTTCGCCAGCGCATCGTGTGCGCCGCGTCCAGGACGGAATCCGTAGCTCGATTCCGAGAAGGTGGGATCGAGGATGGGCTCCAGCACTTGCAGCATCGCCTGCTGGACCAGCCGGTCCACCACCGTGGGAATGCCCAATTGTCGCATTCCCCCGCCGGGCTTGGGGATTTGCACCCCGCGCACCGGTTGCGGTTGATAACTGCCGTCCCGCAAGGAGGTGATCAGTTCCTGCTTGTGCTTTCGTATCCATCCCGCCAGTTGTCCGACGGTCATCCCATCGACTCCTGGTGCTCCCTTGTTGGCTTTCACCCGTGCGTAGGCACGGTTCAGATTCGCAGGCTCGCAGACCTGCTCCATCAAGGCAGCGGAGGGCAAGCCCTCCACGGTCAAGGCTCGGTCTCGGTTGTACGCCGATGTCTCTTGCGGCTCCACGTGTGGGACAGGTCGGACTACCTCCTCGCCGTCTTGTTCGTGGCGCGTCGGCTTTGGGGTTAGCTTTTGGAGCATCTCCCAAAAGCCCGTTTCTTGCTGCCGCTCTGATTCCATCGAGTCTTTCCGATCTGCTCCTTGGGTTAAAAGATTCGGCCCTTCACTCCCGGTCAAACACGGATGCCGCGACCATAGGGTTGCCCGTATCGCCGAGCGGGGAGGCGAAGCCTCTCCTGAAGCTACTACGGCCTCTGCTGACTTCTCCTCGACCATCCCACTCTGTTGCCAGCGTGGTAGCACCATGGCAGTCGAGAAGATCTCCTGGGGTAATTCACGTGTCCTTCACTCGGGCCTCGCCGGATCTACCTTCGCGACTCCGGATGATTATTGGGCATCCCCAACCATTGCTGGGTTACCCGTGTCGCGCCGGCCTCGTGTCCGGTTCCTGTTCGTCGAGTCCGAGCTTATCGTCGTTGGCTTCCTTCGGATTCCACCTCACGATGGACACCCTTGCCTAGACGGGCGGTTCCGATCATCTCGGTCCGCAGAGGACTTGCACCTCCTGAAAACGTGACCTGCCCAGCGCACAAAAAGCCCGGCCGAAACCGGGCTTTTCATACCCCTAAGGGGAGTCGAACCCCTGTCCTCTGGCTGAGAACCAGATATCCTGGGCCACTAGACGATAGGGGCGTCTTTCATTCTCAAATCGTTCTGCCCAGCGCCGGCTAATCCTACGCGACCCATTCCTTCCGTCAAGAAAGTGTGGCACGGGCATCTTGCCCGTGGCGTGCGGTAATCCGCACGCATCGACGGTACGCCGTCGATATCAGCACGAGCGGAGCAGTCTGGCGATTGCTTCCCTCTTGCTCTATCGGTCGAGTACGGCCGATTGCTGGCTGGGTACAGCCAGCCACGGGCGGGACGCACATGCCACATTTTATTTGCGAATCTCGAACAGAACATGCCGCAGTTCAGGCAAGATCAATTTCGTCATCGCCAACTCGACCGCGGCCGTGCTTCCCGGCATGGCCAGGAGCAATTTCCCGCGCACGATCCCGCCGCTGGCCCGGCTCAGCATCGCCCCGCTTCCGATCTCCTCCCAGCTCAGCATGCGGAACAATTCCCCAAACCCCGGCAGCGGCGAATCGATCAGCCGTTCGACCACCCCAATCGCCTGGTCCCGCCGGCTTATTCCCGTGCCCCCGGTGCTCAGGATCGCGTCCACATCGGATCGGCCCAGCAATTCCTCCAGCACCCGGCCGAACCCCTCGGCATCGTCCGGAATCACCCGATGTTCCGCCACCAAGTGCCCATCGCCCCGCAGCAGTTCGCCGATCCGTTTGCCGCTGGCATCATTCTCAATGGTTCGCGTATCGCTCAATGTCACGATCGCACATCGCGCGATGATCGACTTGGCGCTGGTTTGATGTTGTTGATACGACATATTTCGCCCCGCGGCGTTTGCCGCTCACGGCCTCGTCGTCGCGCCGTGGGGAACTTCCGTCATCTGCCCGTTCTGTTTCACGATGTCGATGTCCGTTGCTCCCGGGTCCAGCGGAAGGTCCAGCCGATCCGCATTTCCCCGATGCAACGTCAGGATCGCGTTCAGATCGACCGCGCGATACACGCGCAGCACGGCGACGTCATCGTTGGCAATGGTTCCCTTCAAGACCGTGCGGCCCGTCTCGCCCGGCTCGATGGCCACGCCGCCAAGCCGCTGCGACTGCGTCGTTCCCACCGCCAGCACCTCCGGCGGAATCCAGCCCTCCTCATAATCGCCGGGGGCCTGCGGCTTCGCCTTGGTCATCCAAACCGTGATCGGCTCGCCGAGCCGATTCGTCACCGTGACGTCAAACGTCTGCTTGCTCGCGCAGCCAAAGCCCATCAGCCCAACGAAAACCACCGCCAAGAAAAATGCGTGTCGTTTCATGCGAATCGATCTTAACTTCCGGCGGGCCGCAGCACCACGCGGACGCTGCACGCCGCCCCCGCGTCGCAGGCCATCAGCAATGTCTCGGCATTGCGATACGGGCCGGCGGCGATCTGGCGCCCCGGAACGTCCAACTCCACGCTCGGGTTATTGAACAGCCAGGGATGCAATTTCATTGTCCCATCCCCATCGCTGCTGATCCACGCGCTCACCGGCCCTTCATTGGCGCGGGGATAGACCGTCTCGATCCGCCGGAATATCAGCTCGTCGAAACAGAGGTCCAGGCTCAATTGGTCGAGCAATTCCAGCAGGAAGAAATTCGCCCGCAGCAAATCTTCCTCCGGCGCCCTACCCTGCTCGGCGAGTCCGCCCCGCAACGGCAGGTCGGCCCGCATCTCCAGCCTCCGGCGCAGCGTTTCCTGAACCTCGATTTGCAGGTGTACAAACCGCCTGACGCGGAACGTCTTGTGGCGGGCGGTTTCGTCCAACGCCTCCGGCTGGCGCGCCGCCGCCCGGTTCGCCAACGCCATGGTGTGCAAACTCACCAGCAACCCGGCATAAGGATCGCGCGCCATCACTTGATCCACCGATGCCTGCCACGCCGCCAGCGAGGTCAGGACATCCGCCTCGAAAACATGCTCCGGCTGTCCCTGTGCATTGAGCTGTGGCCGGGAATCCTCCGCGGTCCATCCGCAATCGTGCTCGGCGATTGCGAAAACGACCGATTCAAACGGCCCCGGCGGAGCGAACAACCCATTGCCGATCCGCCGGGCCAATTCCCCGGCCAGCCGCGAGTGGTCGTGCTGGTTGATCAGGATCAGTTGTTTGCCCGTCTGCCTTCGGATCATTCAATAAGCATAGCAGGCCGCCACAGAACTTCCGCAACGTTCCAACAGGTTCCCAAAAAGCGCCTACACAGAGATCACAGAGGGCACACCAGAGCACAGAGGCATACTGAATTCAAAGTTCTATCTCTGTGTGCTCTGTGCCCTCTGTGCCCTCTGTGGTGTATTTTGTTGCTCGCACTGAGCCAAATAACGCATTTTTTGCCTGGGCGGACTGGAAAATCGATCCCGGTCGGGTTACATACTGAGGTGGATTTGACCGGAGCGGCCAAGGATGGCTGGAAACACTTCCATTATTTCCCCCGCATGTGCCGATAATCGGGTCAGAGGAACTACCCAAAAGGGAAAACTGCCAATGCCCCAACGCGCGCGCTTCCACCTCCACGGTCATATATTGCTGGTTCTCGTCGTGGCGCTGCTTGCCGGCTGCCAGATGGACGCCGCCGATGCGGACCTGCCGGCCGTTCGGCTGGCGCCGCCCACGGTCGCGGCCGCTGGGCGCCCGGCCCCCGTCGCCGCCGCGCCAACGCCGGTCTTGCCCGCGCCCGTGCCGGCCGCGGGTCGATACGCCCCGAAACCCCAACCCTCCGCCGGGATTCCCGCCGGCTGGGTCCCCCGCGTCCCCGTCAATCACTGGACCTGGATCATCATTCACCACAGCGATAGCTCCTACGGCTCAGCCGCCATCATCGACAAATGGCATCGCGACCGCGGGTTCGATGAATTGGGTTATCACTTCGTCATCGGCAACGGCACCAACAGCGGCGATGGCCAGATCGAAGTCGGCCCACGCTGGACCAAGCAGAAATGGGGCGCACACGACAACGCCCTGGACAATCGCTACAACACCAATGGCATCGGGATCTGCCTCGTCGGCAATTTCAACGACACCCGTCCGACCCCCAAACAGCTTCATTCCCTGGTCCGCCTGGTGGTCTATCTCATGCGCACCTACAACATTCCCTCCGATCGCGTTCTGGGCCATGGCGAAACGAAGGTGACGCAGTGCCCCGGGCGGTTTCTGAACGTCGCGTCAATCCGCGCCCAGGCTGCCCGCGTGATCGCCGAAGGCGACCCCAACCCCGACCCCGAACTGTTTGCCGACCAACGCTGAGCGCGTCGGTGGATCAAGTTCATTCATTCACCGTAATCCACCATCCGTTGGCGATGTAACCGTTCACTTGGTCGGCCATGTCGTCGATCATGCTGTCGGGGTCGCGGTAGGTCGCATTGGTGTTTAATGCAAAGGAATACGGATAGGTTTTCCCATCCGCGGACGTCCCGGCCGGCACATTGGCGCTGCCGCCCCGCACATCGACGTGCATGGTCCTGTTATTGCTGTCATCCGAATTCACGGTGATCGCCACGTACAGGTCCGGCTGCTCGCCCTCGGCGATTTGGTAGCCGTTGCCAGCGTTGCCATCCGCCTCCAGCCGCCGCTCAAATTCCGCGATCACGTAATCCGCCGCATCCGATCGGTCCTTCGGCGTGTAAGTAAAGGTCGCCGTATATCCCACCTTCACCCGAAACTGCAGCGGCGCATAATCGAATCTGACCGGCGTCGTGGGCACGGCTTGGCTGGACTCGTCATCCAATATCTCGCACCCGCTCAACATCGCCACGACGGTAACAATCGCCACAATCCTCGTCAGGTTTTTCATGGCCGAGTCCTTTTTGTCCATCTAATCTCATCGGCCCTTCAAGCCCCGCGGATAACCAGCCAATTCAAATCCAGTTGCTCTTTCCCGGAACGCCCACGGCGTCGCCGTGGGGCATATTCCGCGGCCGAGGGCCGGCAAGGATTTCGCCCGCTTATTGCTCGTATCATCACCCCCCGCTAAACTCGCGCTGGTCTTACAAAAAGAAAAATCATGATCGATAGAATCTTCAAGGCCTACGACGTTCGGGCGACCTATCCCAATCCACTGAACGAAGACGCGGCCTGGAAGGTGGGGCATGCCACGGCGCAGTTCCTTAAGCGCAGCCGGCATGGAATAACCGATCGCGTGAAGCTCGAGGATACCCTCGTCGTCGGAAGGGACATGCGGCCAAGCTCCCCTTCTTTGGCCAAAGCGCTCATCGACGGAATCAGCAGCGTCGGCATGAACGTCATCGACGTCGGCATGATCGACACGTCCTTCATGTATTTTGCGATCAATTACTTGGACGCCGTCGGGTGAATCCAGACGACCGCCTCGCACAATCCCGTGCAATACAACGGCTTCAAAATCAGCGGACCCAAGGCCAAGCCCATCGGCGCCGCCAGCGGATTGGACGACATCAAGCGCATCGCCAGCACGCTGCGCCCGGGACAGACCGGACTGTCCGGCAAGCTCCAGCACCTGGACCTCTGGGCCGAGTATCGCACGCACGTTCTGCAATTCCTACAGCTTCAGCGGCCGCTCAAAGTTGTCGTTGACGGCAGCAACGGCATGGCCGGCA
>JBEKXM010000059.1:0-12753 GCA_049512115.1 Tepidisphaeraceae bacterium
ACCCGATCGAGGACAACGCTATCCAGGGCATACGGACCATCCCCACACGCGTGGGGAGAACCGTGCCATCGGCCCGGCGACGGAGTGTATGCACGGACCATCCCCACACGCGTGGGGAGAACTTGGCCGCGTCCACCATCTCCTGGGCCAGTTTCGGACCATCCCCACACGCGTGGGGAGAACCGCGGCGACCGTCGCAGCGGCCGTGCCGTTTCCGGACCATCCCCACACGCGTGGGGAGAACGGAAAGGCGAGGGCTACTATGATCGCGCGTTACGGACCATCCCCACACGCGTGGGGAGAACATTTGACGACAGCGATTGAATTGCTGCCGAGCCGGACCATCCCCACACGCGTGGGGAGAACCGTCTGGTCCTTGACGTATCGCAGCGCGTCGCCGGGACCATCCCCACACGCGTGGGGAGAACTCGTTGGGAAGGGCCAGTTCGTAAATCGACGCCGGACCATCCCCACACGCGTGGGGAGAACGACCAGATGAACATCCTCGATCGGATGATCGCCGGACCATCCCCACACGCGTGGGGAGAACCTGGCCGTCTTCGGCTGCCACCACTCAACCCCCGGACCATCCCCACACGCGTGGGGAGAACGCGTGCATCGGACTGAAGTTGTCTATCGAACCCGGACCATCCCCACACGCGTGGGGAGAACAGCAGCTTCTTTCGAAGCCGTGCATCGCGCTTCGGACCATCCCCACACGCGTGGGGAGAACTCCAGCCGGCGATCCATGCGCTCCTCGTGCGCCGGACCATCCCCACACGCGTGGGGAGAACCCCGGATTTCCAACGAATAATCCGTGGAGATCAGGGTAAATTGGGGTTTTCTGCACCTCCAGCCGCTATCGCCTCCTCCCATTTCTCTGCAATCAGCCATAAGCCGCTGACCTCGATGCCTTTTCGATCCATAGGGCCAGTGGTTTCAATCTTGTACCCCTGACAGTTGGGGAAACTGCTGATAATGAGCAAGCCGATGTCGGCAGCGTTGCGCTTGATGTATTCGATGGTTTTTTCGTGGGTGCGACGGTTGAGAGTGCCGACAAAGACGTTTGGGCGCGGCTCGATGAACCAGCGTTTGAGCATCCCTCGGATGGCGTCGGGCGTATCGTGTGCAACGATGACGGTCATGCGAACATTTCCTCCAGGTCTTGGGGGATTTTCGGCAGCAGTTTTTCCTGCTCGACTCGCTCCTTGAGAAGCGTGCGGGTCAATTCTCCCTTGTCGTCTGGCTTCTGGCGTATTGCTTGGAACGCAGCGGGAAAACTGGTGATCTCCTTGTACAGGTCGGCAACGTCGTAGATGAACGGCAGCGTACCGCCATCGTGGACAATGCCAAGCGATGGAATGTAGCCGAGCGAGCAGACCACGGCAGCGCACAAGGCGTAAAGGCTGGCGTTGGCGGCGGACAACGCGCGATTGATGTTGTCGGCCAGATTCCAGTTCGATTTGTCGTATTCGCGGCCCTTCCAAGTGACGCCATATTGCTGGCCGAGTTCGGCGTACCTGGCCCGCACCCGCAGACCCTCCATTCCGCGCAATTCGGCGATGGAATGCGCCTGCACGTCCACGCCGGGAAACCTTCGGACAAACATGCGACGTGCGATTTCGGCACGTTTCTTCTTGTCGGCCCAAGCGACGGCGTGTTTGCGCGCCATCATGTTGTCGTGATTTGGCGTGATGCCGAAGGCGTAGAACCGCATCCCGTCCTCGCCGATCCAGCAGACCGGTGTGTTGGAATCGGCGCAGGCTTTCACGGCAGCGTGCGTGACGGTCGTGCCCGGCCCGAGCATCACGGCGGAGAGTGTCGCCACCGGCAGCCGGTATACCAGCCGGTCTGCGCCAATCCACTTGATGCTCGAATCATCCACTTCCAGCCGGCCGTGCTCCAAGTAGATTGGCAGCCAACGATCCTTAGCCGGCGTCAGTGTCTCCAGCGGTGGTTTTTCAAATAAAGGCATAATGGCAATGGCGATGTCGGATTACGATTGGCGACTGCCGGGTTTCACCGCGATTCGACGAACGGCGAACTGGCGTTTGTCCGGGCCGCTGTTCGTGCCGTCGCCAAAACTCATCGGTTGGTCGCTCAGCGAGTCCGTGCCGTCTTCGAACTGCTCGACCTCGGTGACAGTAGTGAATTCCTCGATCGGACGATCCCCAACCAACGCTCGCCGGGCTTCGGGTTCTTTGTCGAACAAGCCACGATAGATCGGTTCCGAGGGGATGCAGTTCTTGCGTCCCAGCCAAACCCCCCAAATTGGGTCTTGGAGCTCGGCGGCAATTTGCTCCAGCAAACCACGGCCGCCCGACAAGATTACGCCGAACCGGGCGTCGAGTAGGTATTGACGGCGGGTGACGGTGGGATTGTCGCATGGTCCGCCGGATGCCTTGCGTGGGATAGACTGCCGCTGAGTTTCCTTGTCGTAGCCGCCGCCGACGGTATGAAAGTCCTCCATGCGGCGAAGATTGTATCGCGGCATGGTGATGCTGGTCATGTTGAGTCTTGCCAGATTGGGCAGAAGCCCTTTCTCTTCCGGCGATCCTTTGGCCAGTCCCATCGCGGCGCAGATCAGGCCGACAACGCCGCTCTTAGTCGGATGCAGCCCTGTGGTACGGCGCTGAAAGCGGCTGGCAAAGCCCCACGATTGCAGCGGCGCATCCAGCAATAACGCTAAATATGCTGTGTCAGACATGGGTTAAAATCTCCCTGCAAAACTCGTCGAGCGGCTTGTCTGGGATGGCCACTTCCACACTGGGGTTGATGCCCCAGGTCTTCTTCAACTGCGCGTGATGCTCCTTGAGCGCGGCGACGGAGGCGTCGGCGATGCCGCTCTTGGAGGCCACTGGTTTCTCGAAGGCGTTGATCAACTGAATGGGCTGGCCCTTTTCTTTCACCAGGCCCAGCACGTAGCACGGAAGCGTGTTCGCGTTCATCGAGTTCTTCCTTGCGCCTGGTACTGCCAAAACTGATGAGCGCAGGAACGTGTCCACGACCTCCTTTCTTTCTGCTGCTGTGAGCGCACCGAGATGATCGGCATCCGCGAGCAGATCGAGATTCAGAGCGGCATAGCGGTAGTACGTGGCGGCAGTGAACTCCAACGTACCTGTCATGCCTGCGCCTGCTTCCTCTGCCTTTTGGAGGTCGTCCACCGCGGAGAAGAAATCAATATCGTTGTCAGCGCGATGCGTGGACAACGCGTGACTGAACAGCCCGGCGCCTTCGAGGGTGAGGGAGTGGTCGCTGGCCACCATGCGACCGAAGATGGCGATGTCAGCGGCGTCCTTGAGCGCGGCGGATTTGCAGGCTTTGGCCACGGCCTTTTCGAGGCCTTTGGCCTTCGAATCTTTCTTCAATATCTCGGCCAAAGTTTTGGCCAGTGTTTCCACCTCTGCGGGCGACAGGAACATGAGGGTCTTCACTTTCAGTTCACCCTTCTTGGCCGCTGCTTCATCAGTGGTGGCGAGGTGATCGCCCACTTGTTTGGCGACTTCAGTAGCCTTTGGGTCAGTGACGCCATTCCTTTTCAGCGCCTCAGCCAGTGGCGTAATGATGAGCCGGCTGCGGTTGCCCGCAAACAACTTCGGTGACATTTCCTGAGCCAACTCACGAATCGCCCTTTTCAGGCATTGGCTGGAAATGCGAGCACGGGTGACGCCGCCGAACGTGGCCGTCTTGGGCGCGCCCACGTCGTCGCGGTTCAGGCACGAGACTGGGAATGACTGGAGGATATGGAGTTCGAGCAATTTCATAGGTCGGTCCTTTCAGTTTGGGTTGATTGGTTCAATTGGTTGGCGCGATCACCAGCAAGCCGAAGCCAAACGCCTTGGCCGAGCCGATACCGCGCGTGAAAGCTTCGTAGAACTTGGTTGGGTCGGTGACACTAAGCATGCCTTGCAACTCGACGGCGCTGTGCATTCCGCGCATTCCCTGTTTCTCGAAGTGTTCCCGTCCACGCGAAAAGGTGCGCAGCGTGTCTTTGTCCACGGCAAAGCCGCCTTGGTCCCCTTTTCGACCGATCCAGCCGACGAATTCCTCGCGAGTGCGCAGCGGAACACGGTTGCCGTTTTTCGTCGGCGAGCCGTCTGCCCCCAGCTTGGTAATTTTTTTAGTTGGATTGGCGCAAAGCTGGAAGGCGTACCGGCGACGCGAGAAATAGTTGTCGGGAATCGGCCTTGACTGCCACGATTCAGGCGGACACCAATCCGGTCGCGTTGGTTCTATGGGTGAGACAATCAGCAGCCGAAAACCGTCTCGTTGCTGGTCGAGCCGGGTGAGGAAATCGCGCCGGTCGCCGTCGCGTCCCGGAAACGCTTTCCACACGGCCTGATGCCAGTCGTAACAGTCGCGCAACCGAAGGCGAGCGGCGGTGGCGAAGTCGAGGATAATTTGGGTGAGATGGGTCATGGTGCGACCCCCTCCTGTGCGTCTACAGGTGCGCCCCAGTATTCCCTCGCCCAGCGAGCCTTGACGTTGTCGCCCCAGTACCAGAGGTCCGCGAAAAGTTCCTCGTAGTTGACCGGTATCCCTTTGGCTTTGGCGGCGAGGATGATGGGGCGGAGGCGTTCGCCAATCTCGTCACGGTCGCACGACAACAGCCGCCGGAACCGGCCATCGAAGCTGTTGTTCTCACCCGCGAGGCGGCGACTCGTTGTGCCGATGTTGCCGGTGCGTGTTTCGTCGGGATGGTAAGCAAAGAGTCCGGCAACGGTTTCGTGGATGGGACGGTCAATGCCGCCGATCGCGGCCAGCAGCGGCCAAGCGCGGGCACGCCGCCCTGGGTTGACGCCACACCGCAAGTCGGCCATCGCGCCCCGGTCATGGCGGAGCTGGCGCAGGTAAATCAGCACTTTGGCAGCGGTCTCTTTCGGATCAGGTTGACTGGTGTTCATGGTTCAGTCTCCTCTTCATTTTTCGGCGGGCAATGTAATGTGTTCAATCCCAGCGCATACGCCCGCATCTGGCGGGGCGAGTCGTGTGGGCAGGCGTGTTTGTAAGCGGCGAGCGCCGCGGTCCACACCGCCTTGCCCCAGTCGGTCGTGTGCCACTCGTTCTTCGGGCCGAGTTGTTCAAGATTAGCGGTAACGTCCAGCAATTGCGAAACGGCCTGTTCGATGTCAGTCCAGAACTGTGCGGTGGCTTTGTTGTGAATCTGTTGCCGGCGGTCTCGGAGTTCGGCACGGTCGAGGTTGTCGCCTAATTCGCGGTGATAGGTGCAGACGGCCCTGCCGAGCCGAAACGCCGATATTTCAGCCCATTTTACACCCTTTTCGTATGCTTGCTGGCTTGTTTCACCCAGCATCTCGGCCGGTAAGTGAAAAACGGATTCGGTGGTGTCCACCAGTTTCGCCTGGTTGGCCTCCAATCCACCGACCCACAAATCAAAGGGTGCACCGTCGGCCACATTTTGCATCGCCGCCGGTCCGCCGTTGGTGTCCTTGTCCATAGCAATCACCGCCAGTGCATGAAGTTCCCGCCATGCGGCTTTTTCCACGGACGCCCGGAGAACAACGCGAGTTGGTTGTTTCTTGATCGGGCGGGTGACTATCGTGGCCGTTGGCTCGCGCCATTCGGGATACGGTGCGTACTCCAAACCGTTTGCCAAGATGAGTGAGCGACAGTCATCCGCCAGCCAAATGCTGCGGCTCAAAGGGACGAGTCTGCCCAGATAGGTTTGCGTGGCGTTCTTAATTGCCTCTCTATCAGAGAGATTTTCTGGCATGTGTTCCCAAACGGGCCTGCCCCAGGTGTCCTGCCCGAAGAATCGAGCGACCTGTTCTTTGGCCATCAGATTGCGATGGAGGGTGTCGAGCAGATTTTCTCCACGCACCAGTGCGTGAAGCATACAGCCGGCGATGCACGGAGCATGGTTGCTTGATCCGTTGCGGAGCGTAGGCGTCTTGTGCCATTCGGCAACACCAATACGTCCCCCCGGAGAGAAGCACTGAAAGGTTAGTGCGCTCAGCACAAGCCGCGCCTTGCTGAATTCCCGGTCCGAACCGCCGCCATTGTCAAAGAGGGTGGAATTATTGCCGGTGGCGAGGGCGAGATCGAGTTTGCTTACCGAATTTTCCTCCTCGTCGGCTTCCTTGTCGGCCGACTGTTTCAAGCCCGCCACCTGCAAGAATCGCGGGCCGTCGCCAAGCAACTCAAAGGCCTTGTGCCACCGTTTGAGATATTTGACCGCATCGGGGGTGATCTTATTGCGGCAGGTTTTCCAATCGTCCCCATCGTTTGGGCCGTCGAGGGCGGCTTGGGCGATGCAAAGGAGCAAGCGCATTACGGCAATGCGCTCGTGCGGACGGACGGCCAGGTCGCGGATTTTCTCGCCGCGCTCGAATGCCTCGCACAGACTAACGTTGCCGGGCTGGCCATCGGCCCAGACAATCGGAATCCAAGGTTCAGTCGAAATATTCATCTTCCTCCTTCGACGGATGTATCAGGTGGCCGCGGTGAATGCGAACTCCCTCGTCGGGGTGATAGGAAAGCCCCATGTCAGTCTCGCCATCCGAGGCTCGGATACTTCCATCAGTTCGCAGCAGACCGATAGCGGTGAGTTGATGGACGTGATTTGTCAACCAGCCCGGCAGGTCTGACAGAAATGCGGTGACGGCCCAACGCGGGACGCGCGTGAGATTGCGGTGGATGGCTTTGGCCGCCTCAAGGTTCCAATCGTGGGCGCTGGCGGTCACGGTGTCGCCGTTGATCAATTCGAGACGCATGGAGTGGGGGTTGAGCGGGGTGATTTGGCGCGCCAGTAGCAACTGCGCCATCGGATACGAGTTGTAACGAGTCTGAACGCCTTCTTCATCCGGCAGTGCGGGGTTGTTCCAAATAGTGGCCGCGTTGATTGCCTGGTGGGCCATTCTGTCTCTCTGTTTTTCCAACTGTTCTCTCAGTTTCCGCCAATCGGACGGCTCGTCGTTGGCGGGGGCGGCGTAGGTCGCTTCGAGGATGGTTCGAATGTCGCCCGGCAGCGCAATCGTCGCTCGCCCGCGCCATTGCTGGAGCGAACGCAATAGGACGTACGGCGCATACACTCGGCCACTCTTGCCGAGTGCTTGGAGGAGTTCCTTCTCGGTTGCCGCCCGCAGTTGGTCATCATCCAGATTCGGCATTTGGATGTAAACTTCCGGTTGCGAACAGGGTCGATTCGGTCGTTCATGCCTCCAAAGACGACCAAGCCGTTGCAGCAGCATGTCGGTTGGGGCGAGGTCGGTGATGAGCAGGTCGGCGTCAATGTCCACGCTTTGTTCAGCGACCTGAGTTGAAACCAAGACGCAGCCGGTGGGACGAATGGTGGAGTTCTTGCCGAGTCGGCACATCCAGTCAGTTTCAAGTTCCTCGCGCCGGAAGAATGGGAACCGGGAATGCAGCAACGCGACCGTCGGGCCACCCTCGCAGTTTGCGCTCCGAAGTGCCCGGAAAGTCTCCTGTGCGGCGTCCACCGTGTTACGAATCCACAGTACACAGTTGCCGCAGCGGGCGCGACTCAGTGCTTCATCTATCGGTAAGTCGCCGGTGACGCTGCGTATCTGAATCGTCTTCGATGGGGGTGGCTTGCACGGACGCTCGATCAGAGTAGTGGCCACACCAGAAACCAGCGGATATGCCGGGTTGAGCGGTTGTTCGTCACTCAATCCGAGCAGCTCGCGGCGGCGTCGTTCCGTGAGGGTAGCCGACAAGATGATAACGGTGCACTGTAACTCGCGCAGCCGTTTCACAAGAGTGTCAATCAGCGTACTGGTGTACAGATCGTAGGTGTGGACTTCGTCGAGAATCACGACCTTGCCGGCCAAGCCGAACTGCCGGACAAAGAAGTGGTTCGCTGCCACGATTCCCAACAGAGCTTGGTCAATCGTGCCCACGCCGAACGGCGCAAGAAGTGCGCGTTTGGGTGACGAGAACCAAGATCGCCCAGCACGCACATGGTCGGCAGCATCGGTGTCCAGGCTGGCAGCGCGCAACCGTAACGGTGGTGTGGTGTCAACCAGCCATGAGGCGCTATGCGCCAGTCGCACCGATACGGCGTCGGTGCAAATCTGGTCCACGAAAGACCGCACCCTCTCATGTATCCGGTTGCTGGTGAGCTGTGTAGGCAACCCGAAATACAAACCGTGGGCGAGGCCCTTCGCCATTAGCTGATAGGAGGCCGTCAAAGCCGCTTCCGTCTTGCCGCAACCCATCGGGCCTTCGACAACATAGGTTCCAGGACGGCTGACCGCCTCGGTGGCTGCATCTTGGAGGCTGTTTGCTGTTTTCAGACCAGGGAACAACTTTGGAAACGAAAGCGATTTCGCAAGAGGGATTCGCTTCCACCCATTGCTTTGTATTACTACGGCTGCATATCGGCGCCGTTCCCCGATTTCCCATTGTGCGTCTTGTGGGAAGCGATCTTCATCCGAGCCAATCCAATCGGACACAGTGATCAAACCGGCGACAAACCATAACACTGCATCTTCGGCAGGTTGATTTGGCAACGGTCCAAACTGCGCGATCAACTCTCTCGCCAACTTGCGGCGTTCATCCTCCCAAGGCTCCTCCGACAGCCGCCCCTTGAGCTTTCCGTGATGCGCGCCCACTATGGCCGCCCACTTATGCAGACGTGAGGCCCCGATCATTTCGCGGACGGTAAACTGGCTGATCTTGGCGTGATCTTCCTCGTGTATGGTATGTGGCAGCGGATGACCCGCCAGCCAAGCCGGACACTTTTTCTGAAACCCCGGCGAGACCTTGCCGATGTCGTGCAGCGCGGCGAGCGTCGCGGTGCCGGGCGGCAATAGATCGCGCAGACGGGACGGAAGCATAGTCAGCAGTGCTTCAGCGACGCAGCCGACATTCAAACAGTGGTCGCGGACACTGATGCCAGGCTTCCCGTTTTCGGTTGTCTTCGCCCAGCAGTCCTCGTGCTTTGGCAGGCACGTGTCGTCGGTGTTAGTCTCTTGTCTCCTTCGAGGTGCAGGCATGGTGGTTGGCGTGGCGTCCTGGATTGTTGAGTATCAGAGCCATATCCGCCCCATGAAGCGGGAGCGGTTGCGCTGGGGTGAAATTCTACAAGTGGGTGGTGAAACGTCCAAGAATCGCGCCGAATAGCCGGTTTTGCGGTGTGGACGTAAAAGCTCGGATTGACACTGTGTTAACGCTACGAGAAAACCCAGCACCCAGCCAATACAACGTGTTTTCGGTTGCCTTCACAGGCTGAAGAACCCGCTTGGAATCCGCAGTCGTCAATACCGATGCCATAAAAACTCGCTCATCTTCATTGCTGAATTCCAATTATACAGCGGTCGAAGCGGAGCGAACAATAGACCCCTCTTGGTCAATCCACCACACAGTCAATCATCACCTTCGCAAGACTGCCACTTGCGGGTGGCGACGATCCACATCGCTTTTTCGAAGAAGAATTCCCCTGCCCACGCCCCGTAATTCGGGGTACCCACGAATCTGGATACCTTGCCGAAGAGGTCAGGCCCATAGGGTAGGCGGGTGCTGGTGGCAAAAAAATTCCAATCCGTGTTGGATGGAGGCAGGCAAGATCAGTCTCGTTTGAGCGGTCGCTCAAACAGAAACAGGCTGGCCCTCGAAGGGGCTGGCTTAACGACCCGCATGAACAGATCGTAACCATCGCTCAATTCGTTGGCAGTCGCATCAGTTGTGAAGCGGCAGTCGGGAAACCGATGGATGAATGCGTAGAGGGCTGCAACCACGATCAGATCGTAGCGCTTTCCCCCCGTCTTGCAGAAGTCGAGAAAGACGCCCTCGCGCATCCGACTTGGCGGGCGCAGCGTGTATGTCTGCTGGATGATGAGCGGCTCGCGCTCTGCTCGTTGTGCCGAGTCGCCGTTGAAAGCGACAACCTTGTTGTTGATTTGTGGCTTGCCTACACCGTTTCGTCCTCGGATCACGATGTCGCTGGGCAGAGCCTTGGCAAGTTTGCGGACATCGCTGACGAAATCGGCGAACTTCGCGGCACCAAGGACAGGTGGGCGGCTGAAATAATGGGTTGGCATGTGGATGATGCTGCTGACAACGGTTGTGAGTTGTTCGCTTGCAGCGGCTAATTTTCCAAATCGACGTAAACATCGTCAGGCAATTTGGCGATTCGTCGCCGAAGCTTCTCCTCCTGTCGATGGTTTTTGATCGCGCTGTTGTCGAGATGGTCCAGAATGGCCTTGCCGTCAATCAGCGTGCGATTGTTGCCGCCCCATGAGAAGTTGGGATCGGATTTGCTGAACTCTTCCCAGAGATCGCCCAGCCCCTTGAATACATCGCTGGCGTTTACGAATTGGCAGTTGTGGATGGTCATGGCCCTGTTCCTTTCACGGCTCATTGTAATGCCAGAGTATCAGCCGTAGCGATTGCCGAGCTGGTCGAGAACCGTTTCCAGAGCCTTGGCGAACTGCGGCTTCTCGACGTTGACGCCTTCGCAGGCCAACGCCAGCAGGAGCGACTCAACGCCATGGACGGCGGCGTTGAACAGCAATCGCTCGTCGGTTTCGGGATCGCGTCGGGCGGCTTGCTTCGGGCACGTTCGTTCGCAATCGACGCTGCCGCAGTCGGGGCAGGCTTCGCGCAGAACGCCGCCAGTCCCAACGATGGTCATGCTGCCGCCGCCTTTGCCGTCCGTTTCGATAACGATGGCTCTATCACCGCCGCCGAGGTTGATGGTTTGTTTATTCAGGGGCATGTGGTTTCCCTTCTGTTGCGGTCAGTATTCGTCGGGCAGCAGAAAGGTTGTGGCCGAGCGATCTGCCTCACTGATGATCCAAAGCGTCACCCCGTCGCGGAGTTTGTAGGCTGAAAGCAGCCGCGCACCCTCGACCAATGCCTGATCGTTCAACCTTTGGTCTGTCTCACAGACCTCACCCCAGTCGCCATTCGCATGACGCTTGATGAGGTCTTGCGCCGAGTCGCCACTCTTCACCATCGCCGCCAACGCTCCCGGCGTAGCGACGATCTTGCCGAGCGCAAACTTCTGCTGCCCCCGAGTTGATCCATTGGCTGTTTGCATGACCGACGCCGAGGCCGCGTCGGTTGTGATTCTCCATCGCTCAATTCTGGGATTGCATCGTCAGTTTTGGGGATAGATGAACGGTCGCGACGGATCGACCGCCGCGCCCATGATCGCACAACAAGCAAGAACACCGCCAGCGATGTCACCGAAATGGAGCATCAATGGGACTGGTGTCCTCAATCAATCGCACGCGTCTTATCGGTTCGGAGTTTGAAGGCTACATCATCCTGACGGGCGGCAACGACCCGCACGCGGCACAACAGAGCCTGGCGGATGTGTTGACGGCGAGCGGCATCAGGGCCATCGCTCGCCCCTATGACCAGAGTCCGCTGCCGAATGGCGTCTCTGTTGCGGTCGAATACGACAGCAGCATCGTTCCCGAGCAACGCTACGCGGGCATTCGCTGGGCGCAGATCGAGGTCAAATCCAAGCCCCTCACAATCGACGAATGGGAGACGACAGTCCCGCCGACGCTCGATTTGCTCCGCTATGCAGGGATGAGGGTCAATGCCTCATGCGGGCACCATATCCATCTCGCTTTTGAAGAAATGAAGTCGGACCCGTCCAAAGTTCGCAGTCTCTACAATTTGTATCACAGGTATCAGGACACAATCTTTCACCTCGTCAGCGAAAGCCGCCGCACGAACACTTACTGCCAAGCGCTGCCGAATGGAACGAAATTTCTACACGGCGCGAATTCGATGCGAGAGCTTCGCCGCCGTCTGTCGGGAGCCGACCGCCATACCTGGCTGAATCTCACGCATCTGTTTGAAGACTCTCCGAGAATCGAGGTGCGCGCTCACCACGGCACCCTCGATCCAGCGAAAGCCCGCGCTTGGTTGCATTTGCACATGGCGATGGTGGATCATGCAGTCCGCAGGTCTTGTCAAGCCGCACCCGTTCCGATTCCGAATTCTCGCAAATCGTTCGACGCGCTCATCACAACCATCGGAATGAAACCGCGATCAGGAATCTACGTTCAGGTTGATCCTGTATTGCGGGCTTCCGCGAAAATGTTGCTTCGCACCTGGAAAAAGTTCAACGGCAGCCACGCCATGTATCCACAGCGGAACGGCAAACGAATTGACCTCGACGAAGGCATTGGGGCCGTTCAAGAGGAGGCTGCTTAATCGTGTGCGGAATCATCGCTGTCATCGGAAAAGTTCGCGAGGGCCAGTGGTCCGAAACCCACGCCCTGTTATCTGAACTTCTCGTTCAGAGCATGGAGCGCGGCACCGATGCCACGGGATTTTCCGCCATAGCGTCGAGTTTTGACCGACCGTTCAACCATCGGCTGATCACCGCCAAGGCTCCACAGCCCGCCGATGAATTCGTCAATACGAATCCGTTTTGGAAAGCACTTCGGCGCATGCGTTGCTGTTCGGTTATCGCCCACGTTAGGGCGGCGACAAGTGGATCGCCAAGCGACAATAGGACCAATCATCCTTTCCTTGGACGCACCGCAAAGGGCGGATCATTTTCGCTCGTCCACAATGGCATTTTCCTCGAACCGAAAGAGACGGCGGATCGTTTGTCGCTGAAACTCGCGACTGATTGCGACAGCGAGCTTGCGGAAAAACTGGTGTCATCGACTGGCGACTTCGCCATGGGTCTCTATCGCTGCCTTACCGAATTGGAGGGATCAATGGCGTTGGTTCTGGTTGAACATCGCTCAGGCACGGTCTGGGCCGTTCGCGATTGGGGCCGTCCGCTTTGGATCTGCAGGC
>JBEKXM010000060.1:0-12562 GCA_049512115.1 Tepidisphaeraceae bacterium
GCCCGGTTTTCTGCACGTTTCCCCGAACGACATTTACGACTCCGATCCCGGTTATGGATTTGAGCCGGACGCGAACGTCGCCGCCGTGGATCGCGGCGCGGCCGGATTCGTCACCAGCGATAAACCGTTCTATTTCTCGGTTGCCCTGCCGGAAGGCAATTACAACGTCACGCTCACGCTCGGCGATCCGGCCGGGGAATCGACGACAACGGTGAAAGCCGAGCTGCGGCGGCTCATGCTGAAAAACGTCCACACCGACGCCGGTCAGATCGTCACCCGCACGATCACCGTGAACGTCCGCAGGGCAAAAATCTCCACCGGCGGCAATGTCCATCTCAAGCCGCGCGAAGCCACCACCGAGGCCTGGGCCTGGGACGAAAAGCTCACGCTGGAATTCAACGGACGGCGGCCATGCCTGGGCCAACTGGAAATCTCCAAGGCGGACGTTCCGACGGTCTATCTTCTGGGCGATTCCACCGTCTGCGACCAGCCCGAAGAGCCGTGGAACAGTTGGGGCCAGATGCTGACGCGGTTTCTCAAACCCGGCGTGGCGGTCTCAAACCAGGCCGAATCCGGCGAAACCGCCGACGGGTCGATTCGCGCCCATCGCCTGGACAAAGTGCTCAGCACCATGAAGCCGGGCGACTATCTGTTCATCCAATATGGCCACAACGACATGAAGGAACGAGGCCCGGGCGTCGGACCGTTCACTTCGTACACGGCTGCTTTGAAAACGTTTGTGGACCGGGCCAGATCGAAAGGCGGAATCCCCGTGCTGGTCACCTCGGTTAATCGCAAGATGATGGATTCGACCGGCCACATCACCAATTCCCTGAAAGAGTATCCGGATGCCGTTCGCCAGTTGGCCAAGGCCCAAAACGTTCCGCTCATCGATCTGAATGCGATGAGCAAGACCCTGTACGAGGCGATCGGGCCGAAGGAATTGTCCAAGGCCTTTGTGGACCAGACCCATCACAACGCGTACGGCAGCTATGAATTGGCGAAATGCGTTGTGCAGGGGATATTGGACGACAAGCTCGATCTGGCCAAGTTCATCGTGGACGACTTCAAGCCGTTCGATCCGGCGCATCCGGATGCGGTTGGCAGCGTCACGATCCCCGCCAGTCCGCGTTTCTCAACGACGGCGCCATCGGGCAGCTAGTTTGGTGGGTTCTTTTGTAGAGAATTCCAAATTCACCCACCGCCCCCAACGGCCAATAATAAATCCCCGCGGCAGACCGCCGAGGGCGATTTCGTCTTATTTCTGGCGGTCCAAAGAAATTTTCGCTTCGCCAGTTGCCCGATTCCCATATTTCTTCCATCAATTACGCCAATTTACCATTCCCGCTTTTCCATGTCACCTATGCGTTAACTTTGGATAAATGGATAATATGGGCAGCTAATAATCGGAATTCTGGCACAAAAATGGCACCCTGATCGTGGGGATTTCATCTCTCTCCGTGGACAATAAAATCTGTGAAAAGAAGGTTATTTTGAATATTTTTCTGGCAATTCGCGGAACAATGGATCATAATCCCCTTCAGCGGATTTCACATTTAATGATTCAGAAACGCTGACTCTAATCGGAGGGCTTGGAATGCACGTCAGAAATAGCATCGGGCAAAACACGTCAACCGCTTCTCGTTTCTCGACAGCGAAGAAGAAATCAGTGGTCGCGCTGGCGGCGGCGGCCGGTCTTGGGTTGTTGGCCGGTTCGCGGTCGGCACACGCTGATATACTCCTGTGGACCAACGGCGGGGCGGACGGCGCTTGGAACGGTACATCGGCTGACTGGAACGACCTGACCACTTCCACCAACGGCGTGGCATACACCGACGGTTCGGCGGTACAGTTCAGCGACTCCGGTCCTGGTGGCAGCATCGCCATCGCCGCTGTCACGGCCGCGCCCCCCGGCGTTTCGCCCGCTTCCGTCGAATTCACCCACGGAACCGGAGCCGCCGGCAATTACACCTTCACCGATGGCACCGGCACAAGCGGCATCGAGGGCGCCGCGACTGTCACATTGGACTCAGGCTACGTCGGAACGGTCTACCTCAGCGGAGCAAATACCTATACGGGTGGAACTTTCGTCAATGGCGGTACGCTCCAAGGCACCGCGTCCGACGTCGGCACTGGCAACATCACCCTCGGCGGTGGTACACTCCAGTACGCGCACAGTAGCTCCGTGGTGAGCAACAATATCGTCGCCACCTCTACCACCAACAGCACGATCAGTGCTGTCGGCTTTAACCCAACGTTGAATGGCACAATTTCATCGACCGGCGGCGCAACCGTCAGCAATACCACTCTCAATCTTAGCGGCAACGGAACCATCACTATCGGGCCTGCTTCAGGAACAGCCAACACGCTTGCCGGATTTACCGGCACAGTAGAGTTAAACAGCCTGACGGCCGTTGTGCGATTTAGCCCGACAACCGCCGCCACAAGCCTCTTGGGAAGCTCTACGGCGCTTTTTGATCTGGGCACCGGCACCGCCACTTTGCAATTGCAAAACACCATCGGCGTCGGACTCCTGGGCGCGCTGGAAGGGGCCACCACCACCACGCTGGGCGGCAACACTCACAATAGCAGCGTCAACTACAATCAGCAGGTCGAATTTGCGGTCGGCGGGGCCGGGCTCAGCACGACCTTCAATGGCTTGGTCTCGCAGGGCAACCAGCGCGAGAACCTGGTCGTCAACGGCGGAGGTTCACTGACCCTGTCCCACGCCAACACCTACTCCTCCCGGCAATCCACGGGATCCACGCCTTCTGGTTATCAAGGTCCAGGCACATGGGTCCTTGGACAGGGCCAGGCCGTCCCGGCCCTTACCGGGTTGCCGGCAACCTTTACCAGCATGCCCGTCTCCTCGGTTGGCGCCATGCTTTTTGTCAGCAACACCACCGGCAGCGGCACCGGCGTCTCCCCCGTCCTGGTGGAAGGCGCAACCACACCCGCCGGTTCGGGCGCCACGTTCGGCGGTGACGGTATCGTTTCCGGGTTCGTTACCACCTTCGCTTCTGACGTCGGGGAATCAAACGTCTCGACGTACGCCCTCACCTACGCCGCCGGACCGGTCATTGATCCCACTGCGGCCGGTGCCAACACAAGTACCCTGCTAACTCTCACCGGCGGCCTTCGCGTGGGTGATTACACCAACCTCGATTTTGTTGTTGGCGCCACCCCCTCCAGCACCAACAATACGCAAATTTCCGTCACGAACACCAGCGATGCCACACTGGTTACCACCGCGCTCAGTATGCCCACGGATGGCAACATCGAGGTGAATTTCAACGTCCCCGGCACCGTAACCCCCGGCAGCCCATATACGCTGATCACTTATACAGGCACCGATGTCGGCGGCGGCGCCGATCTTGCCAACTGGCAGGCCACTGGCGTTCCCGCCGGAGCTTCGGTGGTGTTCAACGACACGGGCACTGCCATTACGGCGACGTTCAACGTGCCCGAGCCGACCAGCATTGGCCTTCTCGCCTTGGGCGCTGTCGGACTTCTGGCCCGCCGCCGAGAGCGGTCGGCGAAATAAATGTCGCGCGATTAACTCGACTGGGAGCACCAGTTCTCCCACATCCGCCGGTAGGCGCTTTCAATCGCCGCGGTGAATCCCTTGGCATCCATCAGGGGCGAGCCGAGCAGGCGCGCACGCAGACACTCCCGCAATCGGCCCAGTCGCGCCGGATCGCTCGCCAACCCAACGGCGCACCGCACAAATTCGTTTCCGTCGCGGGCAACCAACTCCGGCAGACCGGCGTTGCACAAAATGCTTAGCCCGGCGCGACCCACCACCGTGTCTCCCACCAGCGTGACCACCGGTACACCCATCCACAACGAATCAAGCGTCGTCGTATGCCCGTTGTATGGGAAGGTATCCAACACCACGTCGATGCGATGGTACGTTCGCAGATACAACTCGCGAGGCTGGTGGGCGACGAACTCCACACGCGCGCCTTCCACGCCGAGTTTTTCCAATACCCGCGCCCGATGGTCCCCCACCGGCGAAAGCAGCACGAGCCTCGCCCCCGGCATCGACGCCAGCACCCGCGACCATAACGCCATCACGCCGTCGTTCACCTTGCAGAAATTATTCAAGCATCCGAAAGTCACATAACCATTTCGCACGGTCGGAAGATCCCCGACCACTTCCCTGCTCAGCGGATCGTAACACCAGAATGTATGGGGCAATCGAATGGATTGTTCGCTGTAGAATTCGTCGTTTGTTCCCGGCGGATCGAGATAGGGATCGGTCAGGCGGTAGTCCATCGTGTCCAGGCCCGTCGTGCCGGGATAGGCCAACCAAGCCGCCTGGATAGGCGCGGGCTTGCGCGCGAACACGAGCGGCCGGCCGTGGGCCATGTGCATGGTCAAATCCACCAGGATGTCGATCCGATCCGCTCGAATCAGCTCGGCTACCCGTTGATCGTTCAGCCCCACCGTGCTGCGCCACGCATCGCTCAATTGCCGCAGGCGCTGGGTGACGCCATCCGGCCTCGGTACGTCCGCGTAGCAGAAGATCTCGAATTTCCCGCGATCGTGCGAACCCAGCAGCGGAACGGTGAAGAAAGACTGGCAATGCGAACCCCGAAAATCGGGCGAGACATAGCCGATCCGAAGCCGCCGATTGGGATCGCGATCGATGTGGTGCGCCCCCGTCAGCGGTTTGAGCGGTTCGGCGCGCCGTTTGGCCCAACGGCGGCTCTGTCCGAGCAGTTCCGCATTTGTCGTGCCGGGTCGAAAATAGAGCGTGTAAACCAGGTTGCTGTCCGGTACTGGATCATCGGGTGACAGATCGATCGCCGCCTGATAACAGCCAATTGCCTTGTCGATCTGCCCCTTGTCCACCAAGGCATTTCCGAGATTATTGTACGCCTGCCCGCAATCGGGTTTGAGCTGGATGGCCCGCTCATAGGAGGCAATCGCCGCGTCCAGTTGGCGCTTCTCCCATAGGGCGCTGCCAAGATTGTTGTGCGCCTCGGCAAAGTCGGGCTTGAGCTGGACCGCCCGCTCGTAGGCGGCGACCGCCGCGTCCACTTCGCCCGCATTCAAGAAGACGCTGCCCAGATTATTGTGCGAATCGACATAATCGGGCCGGAGTTCGATCGCTCGCTGATACGCGGCTATCGCATCGGCGAATTGCCCCTTGCCCGCAAGCGCGTTGCCCAGGTTGTAATTCGCTTCGGCGTAATCGGGTTTGAGCTGGATCGCCCGCCGGCATGAGTCGATCGATTCCTCCAGCCGACCGCTGCCTTTCAGAATGCTGCCCAGATTGTTATGCGCCTCCGCCCAGTCTGGTTGCAGCCCGATCGCACGCCGGATCAGATGGATCGCCGCCTCACTGTGACCCGTCTGACCGGCAATCACCCCCAGCATGTGCAGCGCCTCGGCGTCATTCGGGTCGCGCTGGAGAATTTGACGATAGATCGCTTCCGCCTCCGCCAATCGGCCGGCGCGGTGATGCTCCATGGCAATCTGCATCGGCGATGCGTTCATGCTTGGCGCTCGCGAATCGAACGCCTCGTCCGTACCACGGTTTCTCACGGCTTGCAAGCAGACCATTCCGAAGCCGATCGATTTCCCGGTGGGCCGGATTGACCCATGACGGCGTCGGAACATCTGAAGGAAGGATTCCGCGGACGCGCCCAGCTATTCAGGATCGAACCGTGGCGAAGGTCGTCGCCGTCGGCGGAGAATTCCCAACCCGGCCATCGCCATCATCAGCGCACTGGCCGGCTCGGGGACATTCGCCAAGCTGACGGCATTGGCCGCCGCGAAGGCGTCCAACGCCGCAACGTCGCCCGCCGAGGCCGCGCCGCTGACGCCCTGGTTGAAGTTCGCCGCCAATCCGGTGAAGTCGGCGGCATTGACCAAGCCGTCGTAGTTGAAATCGCCTTGGTCCCAGCCGGTGACCGGCTGGTTGAAGTTCGCCGCCAGGATGGTGAAGTCCGCGGCGTTGACCAACCCGTCCAAATTGGCGTCGCCCAGAAGCGTGTACTTCACTTCGATTTGTCCGGACGACAGGCCGGAGACGATGCCGTCCTTCCCGTCGGCGTAGCCCAGGCCGTACACCAGGCCATTGGTAGGCGTGAGTGCCGCCGAGGAGATGATCCCCGCGCCGTTCCACCCGCCCCCGTTGTAGCCGGACTTGATGTACCCGGCGATCGTCGAGAACGGATCGCTGGCGCCGTAGGTGACGATTATGTGATCGTTGTTCACGTCCAGCACGCCGGTGCCGGTGATCGACAGCGACGTCATTTTCGCCAGCCCCGTGCCTGTGCCCAGTTGCAGCGTGCCGCCGGTGATGCTGACACCGGCGTTCGGCAGCGCGCCGTTGACGCCGACGACCAGCGTGCCCGCGTTGACAACCGTGCCGCCGGTGTACGTGTTGACGGTATCGAGGGTGAGGGTGCCGCTGCCGTATTTGGCCAGGCCGCCGCTTCCGGCGATGGAGCCGGTCCCGCTGATGACGTAGTTCCCGGAGCTATTGTTGACCAGGACGGAGTTGGGAGAGACGGTGGTGTTGAGAGTGACGGTGTAATGACCGTTGTTGGAGTCATTGAAAATGACATTATCGCCGGTGGCGAAGTAGGTTCCGACGACGCTGTTACTCCAGTTGTTGTTGTTGGTATCCCAGGTTTGGCCATCGGCGGGGGCAGGGGCGCCTGTGTTGTTCCACGCCAGGGTGTTGATCGTGTCGTTCTGGGCAACCTGGGTGCTGCTGTTGATGTAGTTGTAATCGTACCAACCGGTGACGCTCGGATTGGCTGAAGTGTTGGTAATTTCCATGCGGAGGGCATCGTACATAACGCCGTCGGTATGCGCGCTGACGCCGAAGGTGAATTCATTGTCGGTTCCGACGGCGTTGAGGTCCGAAGTGGGGAACTGGAAAGCGGCCCACTGATAGAACCCGGCATCGCCGCTGCGGACCATCGGATCATCCGGAGAAAAGTTACCGAAGCTCCAGGTTTCGGAATGTCCATTGAGGGTGACAACAAGGCTGGCCATTTGAGACACCAGTCCCACCGACAGGACGACATACTGTCCCTGCGCTTCCTGCGCGCTGGTCACCTCAAAATGAACTTGCCAGGCCGACCCGTGATAGTTCGCCGGGCCGCCGCCGGCTGTCACGTACGCGGGGCACGTCTTGGTGTAGTTGTCGGTGGAACTGTTGGCCGAATCGTAAAGTCCGGGATTGAACGTGTACCACTGGTTGGCGATCCAAGCGTTGGGATTGTTGGTGGCCGGCTGGGCGACGCCGCCGATGGTCGTGGCGGTGGCGTTGTAGGAAACGTAGCCGGGCGTGCCGAGCGCGGCCTCCTCCGCCCAAAAATCGTAAGCGCCTTTATATTGCCGCTGGTCTGCCCCGCTCGCATTGTGTCCGTTCATGAATTCATTGGCCGAGCGGTTGGGTGTGCCGATGGTCCAGATCGGCGCCGCCGTGCCAAAATTCTCCGGCGTGAACTTCACGTTCTGCGGAATCGTGACCTGGCCATTCTGCACTTGGACCCCGTCCACGCGTGTTTCGCCCCATTGGCCCAGTTGGTACAACGACATCCGATACGTTCCGGGCACCACGTTGCTGATCGTGACCGCGCCGGTTTGCGAGAGCTGGCCGCAATACTGATAGCCTTGCGTGGATTCCTGAACGTTGACGCGCGGCTCCGACAACACCACCGTGTTGTTTGCCGTATTGGCACTCCACCCCGCGGAGTTCGCCGCCTGAATCTGAACGCTTCCGCGGCTTGAATTAGGTACATAGCCGCTGGCGATGAGTTCGGAATCGGTCGCGAATTCAGCCTGATCGTTCGGGATCGCGTTGATCGCATTCTGGTTGATCTGCGCCCCGGTTGTGCCGGAGGTCGACGAAATCGTAAACCCATAGGGCCCGAACAGCTTGCTGGTCGCGACTCCCTGAGTCGGATAGTAGCCATATCCTGGATACGCGCCGCTGCCGGTGCCGTCGATCCCGTAGTGATCCGACAGGAACTCCATGTTCAGGATTCCCGGATCGGTCCAGGCCAACTCCTGTTTGGTCGGGCCGCCCGTAAGAGTATCCGTCGATGGATCCACCTCGGATACGGCATAATTGGTGCCGTACATGGTCTCGGCCTGATAGAACTGGGTGTAAGTGGAATAGTCGTACTTCGTGAAAAAATTGGTTCCATTGTCGCCGGCAATGCCGCTGCCCGTCAGATCATGTGTGGCGTCCTGCACTCCGCGGCCGGCCTGGGCGGCGACGGTGCCGTAATTCGAGTTGGTGCTCGGCACGCCAATGGTCGTTTGCGCATTGGCCATTCCAAGCTGGTTCGGTCCGGTGTTGATCTGATAAAGATTTGGGAACAAACTTGGATTGGATCGAAACAGAAACTGGCCCTGTCCCACGCTCGTCGCCGGATCGGTAGCCGAGTGGCTCAGCGCCTCGTAACAGTAGATGGTCGGATCATTGGCGAACAGCACGTAGTGAAAGGCGTACGTGATCGGATTGACGGTGGTGCCGGTCGAGGCCACGTTCGTCCAGACATCCACGTAACTGTTGTTCGGGCCAAGCTGTGACTCGAAGGTCTGCGGCCCGCTGCCGAACGGGGTGCCGGCGAATTCCTGGTCGAGGGTTCCGCGATTGGTGCTGCTGGTTCCGCCGGTGTTCAGCAGGTTGGGGCTGGCGCCTCCACCGACGCCAAGTTTTATGGAGGTGATTTCCTGGCCGCTGGGGTCGAAAACCACGGTCAAAGCACCGTTGGTCATTGTCCAGTTGGTGCTGCTGTTCTGGGTCAGGGTGACTTGCGCATGGCCAACCGAGCAGGCGGTCCCCAAAGCAGCGGAAACGGCCGCGAAAAGCGCCTCTTGGGTGCGAGACTTCCGGCCGCCTCGGAAGAGGTTACTCATTTCCCGCTCCTAAATTCTATTTCAAGATTTCACAAAAGAACTTCCGCAATTACCAGTATTTTCCACCAATCTGCCGCCAAGTCAATCAAATTCCGCCAAACGCATCGATGAAACTTCGATTTGACGCGAAAAAACCCTGTTTCCAGTTATAGACACACGCGGTTCATGCCCGCAGCATTGGTAAGTTCGCCAAATCTTTACAGGCTTCACACAATAGAAATGATAATCCGGCCATGGAATTCACCCCTCGAAAAACCTCTGGTTTACCGCTCTGGCTCTTGTCACTGGCGTTGGCGAGTTGTACCGGCGAGTCCGCGCCGATACCGCTGAACACGGGTAAGTTCATCACCCCCGCCACGCAAACGAGTTGGGACGTCGGCTTTCTCCCGATGAATCTGGCGCTCACTCCTGACGGCAAGTACGTTCTGGCCAGCGACATGGGATACCGCCAATCGCTCTGGTCCATCCGCGTGGCGGACGGACAGGGCGTTTCACATCTGGACTTCAACTATCACGCACCGAGGAGGAAGCGGGCCGCCGCCAGCCGGCCGGCCGGCGAAAACGCCGACGCCCCGACTGTTCCCGGTTCGCCGCAATCGAACGGCCTATATTATGGCTTGGCCGTCGGATCCGACCGCATTGCCTACGCCGCCCAGGGCGCTCACGACACCATCGCGGTCCTCGGCATCGCCGATGATGGAACCCTGACGCTCAAGGATTCCATCAAAACCCGCATGTCCGATTTCCCGGCCGGCATCGCACTGGACGGGCGCGGCCTGCTTTACGTCGCCAACAACGCTTCGGGCGGCAACGGATTTGATGACCCGACCAAAATCTCGGGAAGCGTCGCCATTTACGATCCCGTCAAAAAGACGGAACTCGGTCGATGTACGTTCACCGACAGCTACGGTGGAACGACCGATTTCCCGTTCGGTATCGCGGCGCTGTCCGACGGCGACCGGGCTTATGTCGCCGCCGAACGCGACGACGCCGTCTATGCTCTGGACACCAGCGATCCAGCGCATCCAACCCCCATCGCAAAGATTTCCACCGGCGCCCATCCGGTGGCCGTGCTGCTTTCACACGATGAGACCCGGCTTTTTGTCGCCAATTCCCTCAGCGACACGATTTCGGTGCTCGATACCGCTTCCAACCAGGTGGTCGGTACGATTCTTCTAAGGCCCGACATGGCTCGCGATATCCCCGGCGTTACGCCGACCGCCATGGCGCTTTCGCGGGATGGGAACACGCTCTTCGTCGCTCTCAGCGATATGAACGCCGTCGGCGTGGTCGATGCCGCGGCAATGCAATTGCGCGGGTACGTTCCGGTGGGTTGGTATCCCACCGCGGTGGCGGTCATCGACCAGGATCATCTCTTCGTCGCCAACGCCAAGGGAACCTCCGTCCGCAATCCGAACAATTTTCCAGACCCCTACGACCCCAAACGCGAAAGTGCCTATATTCTGAACGTCATCCACGGCAACGTTTGCACCGTCCGAATCCCCAAGCCGGATGAACTGGCCAAATCAACCCAACAGGTTCTCGATGACAACCGGCTTGCTGCCCTGACCCATGACAACTCAAATCCGCTGGCCGACCGCGGCCTGGCGGCGGGCAAAATTACCCACGTCTTCTACATCATCAAGGAAAATCGCACTTACGATCAGGTCCTTGGCGATCTGCCGCAGGGCAACGGCGACAAATCGCTCACGCTTTTTGGCCGGGACGTCACACCCAACCATCACGCGCTGGCCGAGCGGTTCGTCCTGCTGGATAATTTGTACGCCTGCGGCGAGGTGAGCGGCGACGGCTGGACCTGGAGCACCCAGGGAATGGCCGACGCTTACGTCCAGCGAAACGTCCCTTACCATTATTCCAACCGCGGACGCAAATTTGATTTCGAGGGACAAAACAACGGATACATCACCGGTGGCTTCCCCGCCAGGGATGAAAACGGCAAACCGCTGACTACGATGCCCTCGTTGAAGAATGGCGCGCCGGCCATTCCCGACATCGCCAGCACCGGGCGAAATCTTTGGGATACCGCTCGCGAAGCGGGGATATCCTTGCGAAATTACGGGTTTCTTTTGAGTTTCAACGATCGCGTCACCGGCTTGGCGGGGGGGCCGGATAATTATCCCGGACCCCCCGGTCTGCAACCGCCTGGCCACGATCTGGCCGGCATCAGCGACATCGACTACCGACGGTTCGATCTCGATTTCGCCGACAGCGATGCGCCGTTCATCTACGCCACCAAGACCGGCAACAGCAAAGCGTTGTTCAAGAAGTCGGCCTTCGGCCGATACAAGGTCTCCAGCCGATTCACGGAATGGAACCGCGAATTCCAGATGATGCTGGCCAAATCGCCGGATGGGTCCGCCGTCCCGGCACTGTCGATGATTCGTCTGCCCAACGATCACACCACCGGCGCGACGCCGGGCAAGCACACGCCGCGCTCCTACGTCGCCGATAACGATTACGCGCTGGGAGAAATCGTGCAGGCAATCAGCCGCAGCCCGATCTGGCGCAGTTCGGCCATTTTCGTCATCGAGGATGACGCCCAGAGCGGGGCGGATCACGTGGATGCCCACCGAACCGTCGGATTTGTCGTCAGTCCCTGGATCAAGGCGAAGAGCGTGGACCATCATTTCTGCAATACGGACAGCATGCTCAAGACGATCGAGTTGATCCTGGGCCTTGGCCCGATGTCGCAATACGATGCCGTCGCCGATCCGATCATGGATTGGGACGATTCTCCCTCCAACGCCGCGCCCTACGATGCGATTGCCGCCACCCCGGAGATGATTGCCGAACGCAATCCCCAGGTGTCGGACCTGAGCGCCGGCGATCCGCGCCGCCAGATGGCTTTGGAATCGGAGAAAATGGATTTCACCCATGCCGACGCCGCCCCGGCGCTGGAGCTTGACCAGATTGTCTGGAAGACGATCAAGGGTCCGGAGTCGGCGATGCCGATCATGCACCGAACCCTGCCCGGCGGAGTTCATCCCACCGGGGGTGGTGATGATGACGACGACAATTAAAGATCCGCGCATTCACCATCCCCAGCGCGCATGAAAAAGCCGGAGTGCATGGTGCGCTCCGGCGGAAAATCAAGCTGATTAGACTGGGCTGTCGCTTTAGGCCGTTCGACGGCGGCGCATCAACATCGCCACGCAACCGACCGCCAAGCCGCCCAGGCTTGCCGGCTCCGGAACAGCCGTTACCGAGATCGGAGTGAACTCCGCAGTACCCGGGGTGCCGGGAAAGACCGAGACGAATCCGGTCAAATCGACCGGCCCGGTCGGGATTACCATTCCATAGAGATTCTGGAGGGTCGTGGAATAAGAGGTCGGCCAATAGTAGAACACCATGCTGTTCGAGCTACTGTCCGTCATGAGGAAATCCAAGTTGGCAGTTCCAAACGTCTCCCCCGCGGTCAGCGTGTTTCCGCCGCTGCCGGGGTTGCTGGAGAGCGTCACGTTATCGACGTTAAACAGGTACTCGCCAACGGCTAACCCACCTGGAACCGGCGGACCGCCGAGTTGCATCGTCGCCAGGTTCAGTTGTGGAATCGTGGCGGTGGTTATCGCCGGCAAAGCGTTCCCTGACGATTGCTGAGTAATCGCCGTCAGAGTAGCCAGTTCGGGAACCTGGTGAAATGGCGAAT
>JBEKXM010000061.1:0-12502 GCA_049512115.1 Tepidisphaeraceae bacterium
CGACCAAGAGTGAGATTCTGACCAACATCGCCAAGTCCACCGAACTGTCCCGCACGCAGGTGGCTTCGGTATTCGATGCCCTATCAGAGCAGATCAAGTTGGGCGTGGGTAAGAAGGGGCCGGGCGTGTTCGTCGTGCCAGGGCTGATGAAGATCATGGTGATCCAGAAGCCTGCCACGAAGGCTCACCTGGGGATCAATCCCTTCACGAAGCTAGAGGTGATGTTCAAGGCCAAGCCCGCACGCAAGGTCATCAAGGTGCGTCCGCTAAAGGCGCTGAAGGACTTTGCCAAGTAAACGGACGGAAGGGGGTGGTGGGGCCGAGCGATCCGGATAGCGGCGGGACGACGAAACAATGCGATTATAATGGCATTCGCGGTGTCGGCGACTGCGCCGCCGGTTGCGGCCTTATCGGACGTGGAGGAGTTCAGAACATGGAACAACTATCTCTCGATCCCAAATCGACCGCGTTGGTGTTGATCGACCTTCAGCAGGGCATTGTGGGCATGCCGACGGCGCCGCATCAGGCGGCGGTGGTAGTCGCCAACGCGGTACGGCTTGCCGAGCGTTTCCGCGCTCTGTCCGCCACCGTCGTGTTGGTCCGCGTGGGGTTCTCGCCAGACGGCCAAGATGCACTGGGCAACCCCGTCGATGCGCCGTTTACCGTGCGCCCGGGCCAAAGGCCGCCCAATTGGTCGGAACTGGTTGGCGAGCTCGGTCCCAGAAGCGGCGACCTGGTCATCACCAAGCATCAGTGGGGCGCTTTTTATGGCACGGAACTGGACCTGCAATTGCGACGCCGCGGTATCCGCACGATCGTGATCGGCGGCATCGCGACGAATTTCGGGGTTGAATCCACAGCCCGCGACGCCTGGGAACGGAACTACGCGCTGGTCTTGGCGGAAGACGCTACCGCCGCCATGTCCGCCGAGGCTCACGCTTTCGCCATCTCCACTATTTTTCCCAGGTTGGGACGAATCCGCTCCACCGCCGACATCCTGGCGGCGCTGAATCCGAACTGATCTGACCGCTTGGCTCGACGCCTGCAAGGAATGACGCTCCAAAGGTTAAGACGGCCATGGCGGTGGCCTATCGACCGGCGGATTGGGCGCAGCTCATGGTCCTGGCGGCGGACAAAGCTCGGCATCGCGTTGTTCATCGTTCGTCCGCACGGAACCGACCAATAATGACCAGCGCCGCCGGGCAAGTTGGCTTTCTTCCCTCCCTATTCCGAAACCCCAGTCCGCTGCCGCCGATCTGGGGCAACCGCGCGTCGGAGTGTTGCCCCTGGAATAGATGACCGTTCGAATTGCCACTCCATTTGCAGAAAAATAGGTAATTCCCCGATTGCAAAATCGAGCGGTTGTTGGAGCATGACAGCCGAGTCCATTCCCCGAAATTCAGGATTCTGGCCTCTCAGCAAGGCAGGGCAGAATTGTGGAACCCATCTTGAGGGGCAAGCGGGACAAGCGGATAGCGGTCGAGATCTTTTTCCGACGCTGGCACCGTCGGGTCGGCATAAATGAATGGCGCATTTACCGCGATACACGTTGCTCGTCCCTATCGCGCTGACGGTGGGACCGTGCGCTAGGGACATAAACAAGGGAGGACAATCATGAAAGCAGTAAGAAAGAATCGCGTCGCCCTTAGTTTCTTCTCCCACCGTCAATTGACAATGGCTGTTCTGATTGGGGGCCTGTTGATGGCCAGCCGGGGTTGGGCTCAGCCTCAGCCTCTTACCTTTGTGGGCTTGCAGAACCAGGAGCCGATCGGGAACTACTATGACGGCGGCTTTGGCGGCTTTGGCAGCGGACCAGGTCCCAACTACGGCATCACGTTTGGGCCCGAGGCGGTGGCGGGCACTGGAAACGTCGAGGCTCCGGACGGCGACACCGTCGCGATGTTGATCAACGGCCCCAGCGTCGTGATGAACGACCCGGCAGGCTTCAACACGGCATTCTCTTTCTACTATTTCGCGAGCGAACCCGGCGAGGTAGCCGTGTACAGTGGTCTCAATGACACTGGCTCTCTACTGACTTCGTTTCCCCTGTTTGTGACGATTCCGCCGGTGCAACCTTTCTACTCCTGGACGGGCGCTGGCAGTCTCTTCTCGGGCACGGCCCAGTCCGTGGACTTCACCGGAACGGCCAACGATATCCGCTTTGTCTACGTCAGCCGTGGTGTTTTGGTCCTCCCCGAACCGGCATCGCTGGGCATCCTGGTCCTCGCCGCGGCCGGATTCCTGCGCCGCCGTCCCAGGCCGAAGGCCTAACCGGACGCGGGCCAATAGCCAAATAATCGGGCCAAATAATCGGGAGAGTTGAAACTATGAAGCAACCCTCCGCGACGATTTGCCGCGTCATTTGCACAGAATTGGGTAATTCCCTGATAGATAAATCGAGCGGTCGTTGGAACATGATCGCTGAGTCATTTCCTCGGAATTCAGCATTCTGGCCTCTTTTTTGGATGAGGAGGGATGCGATGAGCGATTCAAGGGTGCGGATGGATATAGGCGAGTTGCGTCGAGGTAAATCCGAAGCGCCGCGTAAGACACTGACGTGCAGATCAGGCCGAAGAAAGTCACGTCGATTAATGCGCTGTCTCCGCGCCGTTTTGCCTGTGAGCGTTACCTGCACCCTTTCAGCCGGTACATTGAACGCTTTGGGTGAACAGGTCGGGATCAGCGGCACAGGCACCTTCACCCAGACGGGCGGGACGCACACTGTTACAGGGACCTTTGTCGACGGAGGAAACAGCGGGGGCACCGGCACATACAATTTCTCTGGCGGTACCCTCACGATCGCAGACGAATACGTCGGCTACGACGGCATCGGAACCTTCATACAGACGGGGGGCACCAATACCATCACGGGTTCGACCGGCGGCCTCTTTCGCGTGGGCCGCGATCCGGGATCGCAAGGCTACTACACGCTCTCAGACGGGATATTGAACGCCAACGCTGAACAGGTCGGGGTCAGCGGAACTGGCACGTTTACGCAGACCGGCGGGACGAACACGGTGACAGGAACGCTAACCGTGGCGGCCAATGCGGGATCGGCCGGGACTTACAATCTGCAAGGGGGATCGCTGACCGCTACGGCGATCATCGTGAATGAAGGAGGCGTCTTCACGGAAGCTGGCGGCAACCTCGCCGTCACGACCTTGACCGTTTCTGGTGGCACCTTCAACCTCGCTGGGGTCAGCCAGCAGGTCAGCAGCCTGTCCGACGGTGGCGTGACCACTGGCGCCATCACCGACAGCAGCGACACCCCCGCAACCTTGACCGTGAATCAGACGATCAACCCCATCTTCGGCGGCGTGATCAGCGGGAATCTGGCGTTGACCAAATCGGGCACTGGTACCCTTGCCCTTACCGGGGCCAACACGTACACGGGGGCCACGACCATCAACGCTGGCACTCCGAATTTCGCATCCGGGTCGCTGGGCAGTTCGAGCATCGTATTCAACGGCGGTACGCTGCAGTGGGCCAGCGGCAACACGCAGGATATCTCCGGCCAGATCGCGCCCCTGGCAACGGGGCAGACGGCGATCCTGGACACCAACGGCAACACCGTCACTTTCGCCTCCCCCATATCCGGTGCTGGAGGCTTCTTAACCGGTGCTGGAGGGTTGACCAAGCAGGGTGCGGGCACCCTCATCCTGACCAGCACTAACACCTACATCGGGGCCACGACCATCAGCGCAGGAATCTTGCAGCTGCGCGACGGCGCCCCGTTCGACGACGGCTCGATCGCCAGCACTAAAATCGTCGATAACGCCAGCTTGGTGTTCGACACCTTCGGCAGCCAGAACCCCTCGGCCGTCATCAGCGGCTCCGGCAGCTTGTCTAAACTAGGCACGGGCACCCTCCTCCTAACCCAGGCCGAGAAGTACAAAGGGACCACTTTCATCGGCAGCGGGATCGTGCAGTTGGGCGTCGCTAACGCCCTACCGAAGACCACGTTACTGACGGTCACCGGCAGCGTGCTGGCCCACTTGCCGGCTCTATCGTCCGAAGAATTGCCAAACTATCTGCCGGACCTATGGAAGCGCGATCTCATGGCCGAACAGCGGGCGGCGCTGAATGCCCATCAAGCCAGCCTGGGGCGAGGCGTTGTCAAATGAAGAATTGGGTTGGCGAAGCAGTTACCAAGGAACGCCGCGAAATCTCGCCGACAACGAACATCAACTCCACGGTAATCACCGAAGACGGCTCATGGCAGCGGCCGCGTCGTCGGCGCCCCCGGAACTTTGGCCGCGGGGACCCAGCTCGCGACATCATTGAACCAACCGCCGCGTTTCTGCAATTCCCACGGCAGGGTGGACCCGTCGCCCATGTAATAGCCATATTCCGGCTCGTCCACGCGGAAGAACAATCCATCGCCCGAATTATCCCTGTTGTAAACCAATGGCCGGTCCGATCCATCCGGCAGGCCTCCTTTGATCAGGACATATCCGAAGGTCTGTTTGCCGTCGCCCCAGGGGTCTTTCGGCAAACCGCCGGGCAACATGGACGCCAGTTCCTCCGCCGAGTTGGGCCACCGCTTTTGTTCGAAATAGAAGACATGGGATGCCAGCGACATGGCCGCGAAGGTTCGTGCTGCGTTGACGCGGCGAAAGGTTTCCGTGGGTCTGGTGAAAGCGGGCTCCGTCAGGACGGCGGCAAGGTCTGGCGTGGGCACACCCTCCAACTTCAGGATTTGACCCATTCGGGTTTCGGCGTCAGGCTGATTGAGCAATGCGGCGATCAGCTTTTTTGCTGAAACCACCGGCAGCGCATCGGTCTGTTGCCCATCCGACGCGAGCGCAACATTCGAGGAGATGATCATCAGTCTATGCATTGCCAGCGCGGTGCTTCCCGCGCCGACAAGATTATTGACCAGGGCCATGTTTGGGTTCGCGTCCACGAGGTCGGACATGTGCAGTATGTCACGAAGGGAATCGACCGCCTCGGCGTCGTGGCCCTGTTGGTGTTCATACAACGCGGCGTCGCCCAGTTCGTTGGCAAGCATCCGGATGGGATTTAGGTACTTGATGTCTCTACCGCCCGGCCAGGTGGCGGTGTCAATCGTAGCCGCCTGACGGGCGAGATCGCGCGCCGACCGGTTCTGGTCCCACGCGCGTTGCTCCGTTGTCTCCCAAGCGACTCCGAAGGGGGGATAATCCGGGTACGTCAGGTTGGAATTGGCCGGACACGGACTATCAACTTTGACCAATGCCGCAGCGCGCAGATAGATGTCGGCTGCGTTGGCTTGGCCGCCAGCGGGAACGGTGGAGGACAGCGGTGGGACGACCGGCACGTTCGCGGCCGGCGGCGAAGTGTTTTGGAAGAAAACCAGCCATGCGCCGACAACGACTGCGAGGCTCACGGCCAAGCCCAGGAGAAGAATCATCGCGGTAGTTGATAGCGCCTCGCCTTCGGATACGCCGGCGAGGCCGATCTTCATGAGGTTGGCCGTCAGCGCCGGGGCTACCGATGCGGAGACGTGCTCGGCTTCCAGCAGGGCCGTCAGGCCGGCCGCGCCGCAGCCCATTGCCGCCAGATGCTTCCGCAGGGTATCGATGGCATGATCCATACGCTCCGACAGGGTCGATGGCGATACGTGCGCCTCGGCGGCCAGTTCGGCCTGAGTTCTGCCCACGAAAAATCGTTGGATAATCAATTCGCGGCCGCCGGGGTCGAGCCTTTCCAGGGCGGCATCCAGATGCTCGCGCAGCTCGATCAAGGCCTGCGTGGAATCCGATGGGGAATCCGAAACCTTAGCGGCAGCCGATTCGCGACGCGAGCGGGTCTCGCGCCGGCGGTTGATGTCAATCGAAACATTCACCGCGCACGCGTACAGCCAGCCGCCGAGATTGGTGTGCAATTTCGCGGCCTTCTGCACCAGACGGAGGAACGTCTCCTGAACAGCATTGTCCACGTCATCAGGATTTTTCAGTTTCCTCCGGCAGGTGGCGAATACCAGCCGCTGATTCTGAGTGACGATCTGGGCGAACGCCTCGGCGTCCTGACTGGCTGCATATCGAGCGAGCAAACTGGCCTGCGTCATGCGCGAGTCCTCATATCAATGGACGCACGACACGCCAACAAATTCGGCAGTAGGAAAAAATGCCGCCCACGGACGCCTGTTCGGGGGCGAATCCGGGAGCGATGCGTCAACCGTATCCTACCGTAACGAATGTGGTCGGCGGAACGGTTACAACCAGTAGACGTCGATCTTGTTGGTGCTGATGGGCTGGGTCCAATCATATTCGACCCATTGGACGCCGATCCGCGGCCAATCGCCGTACGCTCGATGCCTGGTATCCCGGGAGTTACGTGGATCGAAGCCGCTGTTCAGAGCGGCAAGCGTCTGATCCCCGGAAACGTAGGACGCGGAGGCCTTGGCCACCAGTGCGAGATTCGCCCCTGCGCCGGCATCCGGGGCGGTCGATGGATTCGGTTGGGCGAATGCCATTTGGCTCCAGAAATATACCGCGATTGATGCGAGCGTCACCGCAAAATTGAGAGTTCTCGTCATGGAGGCCTTCCCTTGGCGCCAATCTCTTGACCGGGGCTGCGCTTTAATGAATGGTCGCGACAGTTGTACCGCTAATCATATCACGTCAAGTGACAAATCGGGGCGATTGGATTTGAACCAACGGCATTCTGGGCCATGGCGGTCCTCCCTGACGCGATGGACACAATTGTCGCACGATCAAAAAGATTCCAGTCGATAACTCGGCCAGTGAAGATTAGAACCACGGGCTGATAGGATTGCCACCGCCCAACGCCGATCTACGGAAAGGTGAAAACGGGCGGCAGGCGAAAAATTGACGCAAAAGAGAGAGCATTTTGCCTGATTCCGAGGGGGCGGCAAGCCGGAGAACTTGTAGTATTCAATGGAATCATTGGTGCGCCGGACTTGGCGCATATTACCGAATTCCGCGAGCCTGCGGTTCCTTTTATCGAGGTTCTGGCATGCAGTTATTCTTCAGAATGCAAACCATTCGACTATTGCTCCTTTGCGTCACACTGACTCTTTTGGGTTTCGATCCAGCTTTTGCGTTCGCATCACTGCCAATGATCGTAGCGTCGGGGTCCAATCTCGTTGATCCGAACGGCTCAACGATCATTTTGAAGGGGTGCAACCTCGGCAATTATCTCATGCTCGAATCGTGGATGTTCGGAGGAACGCTCGGAGTCGGGCCGGATCATTCCTTTCGGGATGGCGTCTTTGTTGATCGCACTCTCCAGCAGCGATTCGGTGAAGAAAGACGCGGTCATCTTATCGAACTTTATCGCGACGGATGGATCACGCCGCGCGATATGGAAATGATCAAATCGTTTGGCTTTAACGTGGTGCGATTACCTTTTGACTATCGTCTGGTGCAGGCGGATCGGCCGCCATTTGCCATCAAACCGGATGCATTCCACTGGTTGGATCATGCGGTTGATATGGCTGAGGCCGCGGGTATTTACGTGATTCTGGATCTGCACGGAGCGCCGGGCGGCCAGAGCATGGAAGCCCATACGGGCGAAGCGGATCAGGATCATCTCTGGAACAGTGAAGAAGACCAGAAGCGAACGGTGGAGCTCTGGCGAGCGGTGGCCGATCATTTCAAAGATCGAGGCGCCGTTGCGGCATACGACTTGATTAACGAGCCATACGGCAACCATAGGGAGGACTGTCTGCCCGTGCTGGCGAGGCTGATGCCCGACATTTATCAGGCGATTCGCTCGACCGGAGATCAGCATGTCGTGTTTTTCCCCGGAGCGATCAACGGTTCAATCGCCTTCTACGGCAATCCGCATAGTCGCGGCATGACAAACGTCGGATTTACCGAACATTTCTACCCGGGGATGTTTGGCAGTAAAGCCGCCCTGGAAACGCAAGCGCGCGTCTTGACCCAGGAACTTCCGGCCAAGCGCGATTATGCAAATGAGATCGCGTCGCCCTACTACGTCGGGGAATTCAATGTCGTGCTGGACTGCGAGAATCCATGGCGGGTCATGCGCGCCTACTATGACCGCTTCGCTAAATATGATTGGCCCTCCACGATGTGGTCTTACAAACTTATCGGCGCCAAAGGCGGCGTGGGACCAGATGCCTGGTGTATGGTGACTAACGCAGGCCCGTTGCCATCGCTGGACCTTGGCAATAGTTCATACAAGGATTTCGAGAACTTCTTTACAGATCTGGCCACGACGCCCCTGGTGACGAACGGTCGATTGCTGGATGCATTGACAACCCCAACTCCTGCGCCTTTATACTTGGCCCAATATCCGCGGCTTCCGACTGCGCCGCCCAGAGATCCTCCGCCTTCGCAACCGGAGGGGTACACATCAATTGATCTGGGCGGCGCGACGCCGGGATACACGGAGGTTTTGGACGACGGCGGCGTGCTGATCATGGGAGGAGGCTCGGACATTTTTGGCGCAACCGACAGCTGTAGGTTTGTATCGCATCTGGAGCATGGCGGTTCAGCCGACGTGCGCGCGACGATCCTCTCGTTTGTGGATAGCGCTGAGTTTGCAAAGGCTGGTGTAATGACCCGATGGGGCGAAGGCGATCATCCCGATGCCGCAATGGCAATGGTGAATGTTTTTCCGGATGGGACGGTCGCCCTCATCAGCCGGCGGCGCACTGGAGCCGGGGCTATGGAGAAGAAAGCTGCGGCCGGCGCCCAATTGCCAGTCGAGCTTCGGCTACAAATCTCAGCCGGACATGCGACGGGAATGTACCGGAATAACAGAGGAGACTGGAAGACGATTGGATCCGCAGCCGTGCCAGACGACCCCGAATTTCGCACAGGGCTGGCAGTGTGCTCGCATGGCGATGTTGTGCTCACAACCGTCAAAGCGATTCTTGGTCCCATGGCGGATAATAGTATTCCCACGCCCGATGACGATGGGAATAACGTGATTGTCGGGCCGTCATATCTGGCAAATGGTTCATTCGAACAGCAAGTGGACCGCGGCGATCTTGCCGCCGAATGGAACCGCTGGGGACAGTGGATGAATCGCGAGGCCGGCTGGGAGCCGACTCATTCTGGATCCGCTGAAATTGGTTATCACCACTGGCAAATAACTTCGGAAGACACATCGGGCTGGTGGCAAGACGTAAGCGTCGAAGCCGGTAAGCGCTACACTTTTTCGATCTACGCTGAGCGCGACATTCCAGCCAGGGGACAAACCGAGGCGCAGACTCTCGAGCTGCGTATCGAATCCGTGACAGATCGCGGCCAGGTGACTCTAAATTCCCAGACATTCGACGTCAGCGCGCTCGCCACCGGCAAGGAGTGGAGTCGCCTGTCTGTCAGTGGAACCGCCAACGCGTCGCGGCTGCGGGTACTGATGGCGATCAGTCCGGCGGCAGACGGACCGCGCGGGGGAGCCATAAAGCTGGACGATGCGATGTTGGTGGATGCCCACGACGGAAAATGAGCCGGAGAGATTTCTATCGAGCCGCGCGCGCCGCCGGCTCCGTTTTTTCCCGGGGATGGGTGAATACTTTTACCTGCGGCGCCACGGCGGGCGCTTCGTCAGGATTTATTTCGCGGCCATTGGTGCGAATGAGATTGGCGTACCAGCGGGCGGAATCTTTCGCCGTGCGGCGCAAGGTCTTGTAGTCAACGTGGATCAGGCCGAAGCGTTGGCGGTATCCATCGGCCCATTCAAAGTTGTCCATGAGCGACCAATGGAAATAGCCGCGCACGTCGACTCCATCGCCGATCGCACGGGCCAGCTCTGCCAGGTATCTGCGAGTGAAATCAATTCGCTGCGGATCGTGGACCGCGCCATCCATGCTAACCCAGTCAAGGCCCGCAAAGCCATTCTCCGTGATGACGATGGGAATTTTATACCGGTCATAAATAAACTTCGGACCCCAATAAAGTGTCGGCGGATCGATGGACCACGAATAGGCGTTGTTGGGACTGCCCGGCTCTCCCGCCACATTCTCGGCCCGCCCTTCCGCATCAGCGCGAACCGGCTGACCCCGATAGATGTTCAGTCCATAAAAGTCGATCTTCTGGTGGATGAGATCCATATCCTGCTGGCTGAATTTCGGGAAATCGCGGCCCCATACGCGCAATGCGTCCTGGGGATAATGCCCCAGGCAGACCGGGTCGCTGAACAGCGTGTTGTTCCAGAGATCGCGGGAATCCGCCGCCATCGTTCTCGTTCGAGCCGCGTCGATATCACGGGATGACGAGCTGACGGGAAATTTCACCTCGCCTACCGGGGCCCAACCGATGATGGGCTCGCGAGAACAAAATTCGCGGAGATTTTGGACGGCGCGGCCATGGGCGAGCAACACGTGATGTGTTGCCCGGAGAACGTCCATCCACGCCAGTTTGAGGCCAGGCGCCTGAACACCCTCTCGATGGCCAAGGCCCAGAAAGCACTGAGGCTCGTTCAACGTCACCCAATGGCAGACCCGATCCCCGATTCGCTGAGCGATCAGTTTCACGTAGGCGGCAAACCAATCAACGCTGTCCCGGTTCAACCATCCACCCCGGCAATACAGGGCATACGGATAATCCCAATGGAACAGCGTGACATAGGGGGTTATACCGGCCGCCAGCAAACCATCGATAAGCCGATCATAAAACGCCAGACCCTGCTCGTTCGTATGACCAATGCCGTCGGGAAGCACTCTGGGCCAGGAAATGCTGAGGCGATAAGCCTTCAGCCCCATCTCTTTCATGAGTTGGACATCTTCGCGCCAGCGATGATAGTGGTCACAGGCAACTTCGCCGTCTTGGCCAGAAAAGATTGCCCCATCCTTCCGGCAGAACATGTCCCAGACGCTGAGACCGCGGCCGTCCTCCTGCGCGGCGCCTTCGATTTGATACGACGCAGCGGCTGCGCCCCAAATAAACCCGGACGGAAACGACATAATTGCTCCAACACCCACCGGTCTTAGCCGCAGAGTCACAGCCCACGAGAAACAAGTCGAGTTGCTCTGGCGATCACTGAAAAAAGATATGCTAAGGCGTCGCGGGCCGAGGTTTCAACTCGGATTTCCGACAAGTTATCTCTGATTTGCGACAGTACGGTTCATTGACGGAAACGTACTGTCAGGGCGTCAGGCATTGAAACGTCTCATAACTCGCGTTCGACGCCGGAATTCCGTGGGAGATTGCCCCACTTCTTTATGAAACACGATTCCAAGCCGAGTAGCGGTCGTGAAGCCAGAAGCAGTCGCGACCTGCGACATTGCCAGATCGGTGTTCACCAGAAGATCTTTGGCGCGATTGATGTGCGCCTGGCGAATTTCGTCGGTAATGGAGTGTCTGACGAGCAGTTGAAAGCGGCGCTCGAGGGAGCGGCGACTAAGCGGGACATGGTCGAGAACGTCGTCGACCTGTAACGGCTCCGAGGCGTTTTCACGGATGAACCGCACGGCCAGGACGATGTCCTCGTCTTCTATTGATAAAACGTCCGTCGATGCCCTCGGGACGATGCGCACGGGGGGTAATAAGGTGACGCGGGGCTCCAGCTTTTCGCCATTCATCAACCGATCAAGCTGCGATGCGGCCTCATACCCAATCTGTTCAGTGGGCAGCGCGACGCTTGAGAGCGATGGGGTGACCAGCGCATTGAATAGTTCATCGTTATCGACACCCAGGACCGCGAGTTCGTCGGGCACCTTGATGGACTGCTGACGTGCGGCATTCAAGATGCGGTGAGCCCAATCGTCGTTGCAGCCAAGAACGCCGATCGGCCTGGGCAAGCCCAGGATCCAGTTGTCGAGCCGGGTCGTCGCCGCGTTGCATTCGTGCACCTGGATGTGGCTTTCGGCGGCGCGTCGGCGAAAACCTTCAAGCCTGAGCCGGCCGTACTGCGTCGATCCTCCCCAGCAATAGGCGAGCTGGCGAAAACCAAGTGAGATCAGATAGTCCGCCGCCATGACCGCGACGGCATCATCGTCCGGCACTACCGAGGGCAAATGCATCTCGCCCTCGCAAAAGTTCGAGACGTTGGTTGCGGGCAAACCAAGCTTGATGACGCGTTTTTCAAATTCGCGGCTGAACGTCTGGACGATAAGGCCATCCACATCCCAACGCTCAATGTCAGTGGGATCGCTGAACGACCACTTCGGCTCCGCGCTGACAATCCAGCGAGATTTCGTATGGGTATAGGTCATGACGCCGCGGATGATTCCGCGTCCGTACGCGGCGACGGCGTCGAGTGCGAGCCCGATTCGGCGTGTGTTCGTTGCCGCTCTTTCCAGCCTCCTTTTCCGCATATCTTTGCACCGCTATCCGTCCAACCCCTGGGCCGAATTGGGATCCATGGACAACACGACGAACTCCGCGCTAAAACCGAATTCCGCTTGGACGGCAACTATAACGCAAGCCGCTCTGAATTGCAGGGTGACGATGAACTGGTTGCGACGCATGGCGATATCGAGGATGGCATTAACGCCGACGCCTGAGAGATCGAAGGTCATGTGGTTTTAGCGGGTGGGACAATGGCAATGACGTCGACGGCGATATTTCCTGGGTCGAAGCGA
>JBEKXM010000062.1:0-12486 GCA_049512115.1 Tepidisphaeraceae bacterium
CTCCAGCAGCGTCAAGTCCAAACCTGGATCAATATCGATAATATTCTGCCGACCGATGGCGTCGATGTTACCGAATTGACCGTGGCCGGACGGAAAGAGTTGATTGAAGGTTCCAATCGTCCCTTTGTTCTTATTTCCGCCGCTGGCGATGTCGAAGCCGAAATAGGGTCGCGGGCGCAGGGGCACATCCGAAAACGTGAATCCGTCCTTGGTGGCGAAAGAGTAGGCGTTCACATCGGCGCTCTTGAAGGAGCCGAGTTGATAGTCGCCTTCCACATCGAAATCAAACGGCTTGGGAGCGCAAGTGAAGCGCGTGCCCAGTGTGTAAACATCTTCGGTTCCAGTGCCGGTCACAGCGGGAAACATCGCCCCGATCCGGTTCAGATAGAGGAAGTACGTCTCGAGCTTGCTATGAGCGTCCTGCATTAGCTGTGGCACCTTGAGGGTATCGTAGATTCCCGCCAGGGCATTCTTATCGTCGGAGCTGTCGAACCTGTAAAACTCCACCAGCACGGGCCGAACAAGAAACAAATCCAGGGAATTATCTTGGGAATCGAAGTCCGCGCGGAAGCCGTCGAATGTGTGCCGGGCATTGAGAAAGTCAGCCGGTCCGATCAAGCGCTCGGCGCCGAATTGCAGATATTGCCGTCCAGCCCGGAGGGTAAGGTCCGCCTCGCCGCAAATCGGGATCGTGTAGTCAGCGAACCCCTGCTCCAGGTCAAGTTCATCGCGGTCCGTGGGTCGCGGTCCTCCATTGCGGCCGGCTTCGAAGGCGCTGTCGCCCTGCACAAACACTCGCACATCCGGTCCGAAGTGCAGGTCCACGTTTTCCGTCAGCCGCGCCAGGTTATATCCGTCGCGCGTCTGGGGGCCGGTGCCGAAGATGTAGTGGTTGAAATCCTCGTATCGATCGCGGATTTGCCCGCCAAAGCTGGCATACCAGTCTCCCGCGCTGTTCAACGGAACGTACTTGATCGGATCCAGGCAATCGGTCCGATTGGAGGGGTTCTGCAAATACCCATAATTCTCGTCCCACCTCGAAATTGTACATTTCGGAATCGCGTTCGATGGTAACGTTGACCGGCTGGTGGCTACCCCTTCCTGGTTGGATGGCGAAGTCGTGGGCGGCGCGGATTCAGCCACCGCGATTGCCCGGATTCCGAGTACCAAAAGCAGCCAAGGTAATGAGACGCGCATGGAACATGCCTGCAGAAAAAGAGAAACTATGGCTAATGGCATCAACTCAAGTAACTTGGTGCCCGAACTGAATTGACCACATCATAACCACTCCGCCAATCCCGTCGCTCATTTTCAAATCCTCGCGCCAGGCCGGCGTCGTGGGCATTCAACGCCGACCGCCGTTCTGCCTTCAAGCCACGCTTCGATACATCGAGCGGATAGGAGCCCGCCAGTGGGCCAGGACACGACGCAGATATATTGGGCAATTTCGGTCGGAATCGTATTAAGCATCGATGATGATCTTCACGACCTTCGCAGCATATCGCGCATTGAGCGCAAATGCCTCGGCCGCTTTTTCCAGCGGGAATCGGTGACTGATGAGGCTTGCCATGTCAATGCGGCCGCGGCGATGCAGGTCGATGGCTCGCGGATACACGTGCTTCATCCGCCGCACCAGGTAGATGCTCAGGCCCTTGCGGCGGGCGACGGAGTGACGAAGCGCCAGGCGATCGTCGCCGGGGATTCCCACCAGAACCAGGCGGCCGCCGTTGCGGGCCATGTCGGCGGCTTGCTGGATGGATTGGTCGGCCCACGCGGCTTCGATAGCGATGTCCACGCCGCGTCCGGCGGTCGCGGAGATCACCGCCGCGGCCGGGTCGGTCTGATCGCAATTGACTGGGACCGCGCCGAACTTCTCCGCCAGTTCCAACCGCCAGGAGAATTTATCGGTGATGTAGATCGGAGTTGCTCCGGCAAGCCGGGCGGCTTGCAGGATGCACAGCCCGATCGGCCCCGCGCCCAGAATGGCCACGCTGTCGCCGACGCGGATTTTCGCCAGGTCGATCGCGTGAAGCGCCACGCCGAACGTTTCCAGCAGAGCCCCAACCCCAAAGTCCGTTTTGTCCGGCAAAACGAAACAGGTGGATGCCGGAACTATCATCCGCTCCCGCAACGCCCCATCATCGGGCCAGAGCCCGGTAAAGTGTAGGTCCAGACAGAGGTTTGGATGTCCCTTGCGGCAAAGTTCGCACTGGTGACAGGGCTGAGCCGGATCGACCGCGACGGCCTCGCCGGCAACGAGCGGCCGGCCATTCCCGCCGACCGCACCTTGGCCGACAGCCTCGACGACGGCCGCGAATTCGTGGCCCAGCACCAGCGGGCTTTGCAGGATCGTCGTACCGATCCGGCCATCCTGGTAGGTGTGAAGGTCGCTGCCGCAAATCCCCACCGCTTTCACGCGGATCAGGGCTTGCCCGGGCGCGGGGGCGGCGGGGCTGGGGAGCTCTTCCAGTCGAAGGTCGGCCGGGCCGTGGAGTCGAACGCCGCGCATGCGATTATTCTGCCAGAAGTGCGCGTGGCGGTCACGCTCGGCTGCGGGATTCGTTACAGCCTCTTGGATCTACAAGGGTCGGCAAACCACGAAGGCACACTTGGGCCTCTCACCTTTGTCGCATTGCTCTTTCATTGGCTGACCCACTAACTCACTGACAAATGCCTGCGCCGCAAGGCACAATTCGGGATGATCCCGCACCGCGCCATCGAGAGGACAAGCGAATCCGCGAATCTCGATTCGGTCATCTTGTCCACCCAATTCCGCCAATCCGCCGAGTCCGCGAAGGATCCCGATCGTTCGTTTGGCCCGTTCCCGTGTGGAGAGATCGGTAAGCGCCGGCAGATGCGGTGCAGCCAGGCGCCGGCCGACTTCGTGAAGAGACTCAGCCAGTCGATCTGGGGCCAACTGCTCCCGCAAGACGTCCAAAAGCGCCGCTAAGACCGGACCCTGCGCCTTGGCAAAGGCCTGCTCCGCTTTCACTGTGAGCCTGTAAACAAATTCCGGTTTGCGAAAGCTCGCGCGAGCGCCCACTTGTTCAACCTGTCCGTCCCCCTCAAGGCGGGCAAGGTGGGATCGGATGGCATTGTCAGTCAGGCGAAGCGCCCCAGCCAACTCGTTTACCGTCCTCGGCCCACGACGAAGGAGCTGAACGATCTTTCCCCCAGTCTCTCCGAAGAGTGTACTGCCTATGGCCATAATCCTAACCTCCTGCGGGCGGGATGGTTGCACGCCAGTATTAAATTCTAGGCCAATTAAGTCAAATTGGGCGTTGACTTATTTTGGCGTTGCGTCCGGTACTGCGCTTTCGTGCTGAATGGTCCTTTTTGTTGCAGGTTTCTATGTCTCATGCTCCTGCATGTTGGCTTCACGCGTGCCGCCTTGAAATCGGCCGAACGTTACGAAGCAGACGGAGGCGTACACCATGATTCATTTGAAACGGGCGTATTATTAAGAACCTTCCCCAACCGATGGGGAACGGATTCTCGCGGAGCGGGTGTGGCCGCGGGGAGTCACCAAGGCGCGGGCGGCGGTGGACTTGTGGCTCAAGGGCGCGGCTCCCAGCCCGGAGCAGCGCAAGTGGTTCGGCCATCGAAGTTGCCGCGGATTTCAAACATGTCTACAAAGGCGAAGGCGGCTATCGCATTCCCCATGGCAGACCCCATCACAACTTTGCCAGCTTCCGGCATTGGGGTTGGAAAGAATTCGCTTTATCATGAAATTCCTGTCCGTTTTTCCCTTCGGCAGGGTACATTCAATTCAGAACGCAACCTTATGAGCGACGCCGAGCTTCTCCACGATTATCTCGCAACCGGCTCCGAGCCGGCTTTTACCGAGTTGGTGGAGCGCCACGTCAATCTGGTCTATTCCGCCGCCCGCCGCCAGGTGCGCGACAGTCACATGGCCCAGGACGTTACCCAGGCCGTCTTCATTATCCTGGCCCGCAAAGCAGCGGCCATTCGCAATCCGGCGATGCTGGGAGCATGGCTGCTCAAGACCGCCCGGCAAACCTCGTGCAATGCCATTCGCTTGGAGCGTTGCCGGCGCCGCCACGAACTGGAGGCCGCCACCATGAAAACCGCACAAGAGCAGACCGGCGCCCAGCCGGCCGCCGCGCTCATCGAGGGAGTCGTTGATGAATTCCTTTCGCGGCTTGGCGAACGGGACCGCGGCGCCATAGTCCTTCGATATTTACAGGACAAAAGCGTGAACGACGTCGCGCTGGCTCTGCATATTTCTCCACCCGCCGCACAAAAGCGCATCGCGCGCGCTCTGTCCCGCCTTAAAAACCTCCTGGCTCGTCACGGCATCGTCACCGCCGCAGCGGCGCTGGAACAAGGTCTCTGCTCCCAGGTGCTACACGCCGCGCCGCCGGGTCTGGCGCTACTGGCCAGTTCCGGCGCCATCGGGAAAGCCGCCGGCGGCATGGGGCCGTTACTGGCCCGTTCCACGATCAAGACCCTATTCTGGGCGAAGGTCCAATCACTCATCCTGGGACTCGCCGCCTCGGGGGCCGTGATCGCGATAGTAGCAACCATCGCCGTCAATTCGTTGCCAGACACTCGCGCCTCAGCCGCCGGCACGGCTGTCAACGATCCGTCGGCTCCGGCAACCCTTCCCGCGACGGCTCCCGCTCCCGTCGTAACCCCTGTTGAATCTCCGGTCGTTCACTTGGCCAATGACCTCTTCCGGGGCACAGGTCCGGCTGATGAATATCTCAATGAACTCGACCCGCACACTTTGCGCACGCCCGGCTCCGCACCGGCCGGGCATATTAAATCACTGATTCCCAACATTCCCACGGACGGCCACTATGATTTCTGGACCAACCCCGGCAAGTTGATCGCGAGGCGAATGTTTGTCAGTCCGCTCAATAAACTTCGCGGAAAACGGATTCGCATCTCCGGCTGGATCAAGACCAACAACGTCCGCGAGTGCGCCGGATTGGAGATGTACGCCTATAGCGCGGGAGGTGAAATGCTCGCGATCGACCAAATGATGTGCGCGCGCCCCATCCACGGCACCACCGACTGGCAGCAATACCAGATCGTCCAGGACATTCCCCAGGACGCCACCAAGATCCTTCTGGGCGCGATCTTATTCTGCTCCGGGGAAATATGGACGGACGATTTCCAGGTCGAGGTCGTCGGAAACGACGTCCCGCTCACCGACGACCAATACTGGAAGATTTATAGTCCAATTGCCCAGCGATACACCGCCGCGCTCGATCCCGCCGTGCAACACGACGGTCACGCCACGACCTGCTTCCAATCCGGGACCGCCCCCCACAACGGATGGGCCATCTATGAACATGTCGACCTGCACCCCGATCCAAAATTCCTCGGCCATCGCATTCGCGTGACTGCCTGGATTAAATCCAGCGGCGTCACCGGCGGGTCCGGCTTTCAGATCATCACTATCGGACCTTATGACAAGAAGCTCTCCGACGAAGGCCAGCGCGGCCATCGTCCGATCGTCGGCACGCGCGATTGGAAACAGTACACCGCCGTCGCCGACGTTCCGCCGCAAACCACGTCGATCGAAATCGGTCTAACGATGAACGGGCGCGGGAAACTCTGGATAGACCTGGATAGTGTTCAAGTCGATCTGGCTGAGGACACTGCCAATCCCCCCGACGGGCCAGGGAATTAATCAGTCCCCGGACCCTATCGCAGCGCCGCCGCGATATTCCCGCCGTCCACGGTCGTCACATCCGCCGTCGTTTTCAACGCGATGGCATGATGCAGAAAAGCCTGCGCCACGTCCTGCGCCGTCACCTCCCGCATCAGTAGATTGCCGGCCATATAGTCCTGTTCAGACATTCCGCGCGCCGCCGAGCGCGCGGCAATCATCTGCGGCGTCAGCAACCCCGATCGAACTCGATCCGCGTTGACCGCATTGGCGCGAATGCCGTCCCTCCCATAATCCAGGGCATATTGCCGCACAAGAAGGAGCGTCGCCGCCTTGGGAAGTCCATAAGGCCCAAAATCCGCGCCCGGATTGACGGCCTGCTTGGAAACATTGAACAGCAGCGCCCCGCCCGTCCCTTGTGCCAGCATGAGGCGCACCGCTGCCTGCGCGATTTTCTGATGCGCGAAGAAATTGACCTCGAAACTGCGGCGAAGGACCGCTTCATCGACTTCACCGATTCGTCCCTGCCACGCCGCCCCCGCGTTGGATATGGCGATATCCACGCCCCCGAATCGCGCCGTGACCGCCTCGAACGCCGCCGCCACCGACGCCCCATCCGTCACGTCGCACCGAACGGCCATCGCCGATCCGCCGATCCGCCGCGCCGCCGCCTGCGCCGCGGGCTCGTCCAGATCGAGCAGCGCGATTTCCGCTCCGTTGTCCGCGAAAAGTTTTCCCGTCGCCGCCCCGATCGTCCCCCCGCCGCCGGTGATCACCGCGACCTGTCCCGCCAGCGGCTTGGGAACGTTCTTCCCCAGTTTCGCCTGTTCCAGCGACCAATACTCCATGTCAAACAAATCATTTTCCGGCAGGGATTCAAACCGCCCGATCGCCTCGGCATCGGTGATCGTCTGAACCGTCGATTCGGCTATATCCGCCGCGATGCGCGCATCCCTGGCGTTATGCCCCAGCCCGAACAATCCCAATCCCGGCACCAGAACGACGCGCGGCATCGGATCGAGCGGGCGCTTGGGAGTTTTCTGCCGCGCATTCTGCCGCGCAAAATAAGCCTGGTATTCCGCCGCGTAACGCTGAACCGCAGCGCGCAGCTCCTCCGCGAACGAGTTCGCCAGCGGCAGCAGCGCAGGCGGCGCCATGAGCGGTCGATTCTTCGTGCGGATGGTGTGATCCGGCGTCACCACGCCCGACTGGCTGTATCGCCCAAGCTCGCGTCCATTGACATATTGCAGGATGATCGGACTGGTTCGGAAATCCAGCACCATTCGCCGATACGCCCCCTGCACCGCCGGATCGGCAATACTGCACGCTCCCCGCACGATCGGCGCGATCTGCGTCACCGGCGCGCTTCCCCGCGGCAAATCAGCCGCGACAAACACCTGCGTCTTTCCCGCCGGTCGTCGCGCTTCGGCCAGGCTCACCAGGTCGATCATTCGCTCATAGGATTCCTGCGCCGTCTGGCCAAATGTGAAGATGCCATGATGCAGCAGGATCAACCCCTCCACCTGGGGCTGCGCTTCGTAAATCTGTGCCGCCCGGATGGAGAGCGCAAACCCCGGCATCACGTACGGCACCAGCGCCGCCCGCCCCCCGTACACTTGGCGGCAGATCGTTTCACCATCCGGTTGATTGGCGATGCCCAGGACCGCGCTGGAATGCGTATGGTCGATGAACTTATGCGGCAGGAATGCGTGCAGAAGCGTCTCGACCGACGGCGTCGGGGCCGCGGGATCGACCAGGTTTGACCGCAGGATTGCGACCATTTCCTCATCGGCCAGTCCGGCCAAGTCCCGCGTCTTCCGCAGCGGCGCCAGCCGAACCGCCGGCAAACCCGCCGGCTCAATTTCCGCCATGTCCCAGCCGCTTCCCTTGACGTGAATCACTTCGATCGTCTCTCCCAGCAGATCGCGGCCAATGGTTTTAACGGATGTATTCCCCCCGCCGTGCAGAACCAATTTCGGATCCCTCCCCAGCAATCGCGAGGTGTAAACGCGAAGCGCCACATCCCGATTGACGCCCGCCGCGCCGTACTGGTCCACGCACCGCTGCGCATCCTGATCGATCCATCGGCTACGCATGTTCCGGCCCCCGCCGCTCGGGAAACAGTCCCGCCAGTCCCGCGCGCGACGCCGCGCAGACGCCGCGCTCCGTAATCAATCCCGTGACCAGCCGAGCCGGCGTGACGTCGAATCCCCAATTCGCCGCCGGACTGGATTCGGGCGTGAGCCGCACCGTCGCCATCGTCCCATCGCCGGTCATCCCGGAAATCCGCGTCACTTCCGCCGGGTCGCGCTCTTCGATCGGGATTTTTCCCCCATCGCTCAGGTTCCAGTCGATCGACGGCGACGGAAGCGCCACGTAAAACGGCACGCCGTTATCCTTTGCCGCCAGCGCCTGGAGATACGTCCCGATCTTATTTGCCACATCCCCATTGGCCGCGGTCCGGTCGCTCCCCACGATGCAGAGATCGACCTTTCCGAGCTGCATGAGATGTCCCCCGGCGCTATCCGCGATCACGGTATGTGGCACGCCATGCCGTCCCAGTTCCCACGCCGTCAGACTGGCCCCCTGGTTGCGCGGCCGCGTTTCACCGACCCAGACATGCACGCTGATGCCGGCATCATGCGCCGCGTAAATCGGCGCCGTCGCCGTGCCGACATCCACCGTTGCCAGCCATCCCGCGTTGCAATGCGTCAGGATTTGGATCGGACGATCCCCATGCCGCCGCGCCTTCAACAGCGCAAGTCCATGCTTGCCGATCGCCTCGTTCATGGCCACGTCTTCATCGCAGATGAGCCCCGCCAGCCGCCATGCCGCCTTGGCCCGATCGCCCAGCTTCAGCGGCGCCAGTTCTCTACGGCACCGGTCCAGCGCCCACCGGAGATTAACCGCCGTCGGCCGTGTCGCCGCCAGGAGCAGATCGGCCCGATGCAACGACGCATCGGACGGATCGGCCGTCACGGCCAGCGCCATTCCGTACGCCGCCGCCGCTCCGATCAACGGAGCGCCTCGCACCCGCATGGTTCGGATTGCCTCCGCCACCTCCTCGGCAGATCGCAGCGAAAGCGTCACCAGCGCGTGCGGCAACCGCGTCTGGTCGATAATCCCCACGGCCTTCCCCGACTCAGGCCAGATGGTTCGCATTGGGATGCCGTCCACACGCATCGCCGACTCCTGCCCTTTCCACCCATAGTGATTCCGCAAGCCGCAGTCAAATTGAACAGTGCTGCAAAGAATTTCCCCCTCCCCTTGTACTCAGGGGGAGGGTTGGGGTGGGGGTTTGGTAGTGGGCTGCTTTGAATTTTCCAGTTTGGCCGGAATCGCGCCACATTCGGGGCATCTATCGGGGGTGGCGCGGAGGTCGTAGCCACAGGTCGAACACGTATTTTCCTCCGACGGTCTGCGGCGAATGAACTTTATGAATTTCGCAAATTGATTCGCAATCCACGCCATCGGCAGGATGGCAGCGAGGATTATCATCGCGCAAAACATCCAGTCAGTTCCCTCAAATTGAAAAGGCGGCAAAGTCCCGTTTCCATTGGGCATTGCCCTTGGGAACGCGTCGAGAAACCATATCCAATATGTTCCCGCGCAAGCCAGCAGCGACATGGCCGCGAGCCCATTGAACATCCATCGGCGATGGAGTTGCATAGGCGGTAATTGTACCGCACAGCAGCGATCAGTTTTAATGTTTTGATTTGTACTTTCCGCGTTTCAATTCGCCGTCCTCGATTGCCCGCAATTCTTCCACCTCAACCGATGCTGCCAAATCCTTGGTTTCCCAAACCTGATTGGTCAGGCCAGCGGCCATTGTCGGGGGTTTGACCGTCGGGAGTCATTCGCGCAACATCAATGTCATGCAAGTCCCGCGCGATCGCGACAGGCGACTCCTGAAATTTGCCCGAACGATGCGAGCGCAACCCACGGATGCCGAAGCAAACCCTTGGCGGGCGCTCCGCACCAAGAGCTTAGCGGGATACAGACTGGAATCGAATGAACCCCCACCCCAACCCTCCCCCGGAGTACCAGGGGAGGGGGAAACACCTGCGCAAAACGGCCCTTCTCTTGGAGTCCCTTCATGAATCCCTACGGACATTTCGATGACGCGGCGCGCGAGTACGTGATTACACGTCCCGATACGCCGTTGCCATGGATCAACTATTTGGGTTGCGAGGACTACTTCGGCATCATCTCCAACACCGCCGGCGGCTACTCGTTCTACCGCGATGCCCGGCTTCGCCGCCTCACCCGCTATCGCTATAACAACGTCCCGCTCGACTCCAACGGGCGATACCTCTATATCAGGGACAACGACACGGTCTGGAATCCCGGCTGGAAACCCACCCGTGCCAAGCTCGATCGCTATGAGTGCCGCCACGGTCTTGGCTATACGCAGATCACGGGTGAAAAAAATGGCATCGAGGTCGTCGTCCGTTACTTCGTGCCGCTCGGCCAGACCTGTGAAATCTGGGACGTGCGGGTGAAGAACCTTGGCTCGTCAACCAAGACCATCAAACTCTGGGGTTTCGTCGAATGGTGCCTGTGGGACGCCATGGACGATGCCGCCAACTTCCAGCGCAACTATTCCGTAGGCCAGGTGGAAGTCGAACCCCAGGTAATCTATCACGTCACGGAATACCGGGAGCGGCGCAACCACTTCGCCTACTTCGCCAGCAGCGTGCCGACGGCCGGTTTCGATTCCAGCCGCAACGCCTTTGTCGGCGTCCACGAAGGCCTGGACACGCCCAAGGCGGTCATGGCCGGCCAATGTGCCAACAGCATTGCCTACGGCTGGCAGCCAATCGCGGCGCACCAGATCAACCTGGAACTCCAACCAGGCCAGGAGCAGCGGCTGCACTTTCTGCTGGGTTACGCGGAAAACCCCCAGGACCGGAAGTTCGTCCCCGGCAGCGTTCGGCCGGGTCAGCTCGTTGCCAACAAGGCCCCGGCCGAAAAAGTTCGCCAGCTCCTGAAGGACTCATCAGCCATCGATGAGGCATTCGCCAAGCTCGGGGCATACTGGGCAGATTTGCTGTCGATCTACAGCGTTGAAGTGGATGATCCGCATGTCCGGCGCATGGTAAACGTGTGGAACCAATACCAGTGCATGACCACGCTGAACCTGTCGCGTTCGGCATCGGGTTATGAATCGGGCATCGGCCGCGGGATGGGCTACCGCGACAGCAACCAGGATTTGCTGGGCGTGGTTCACCTGCGACCCGCCCGGTCGCGACAGCGCATCCTCGATCTGGCTGCGACCCAGCTTTCCGACGGCACGTGTTTCCATCAATATCAGCCTCTGACAAAAAAGGGCAACCGGGACGCCGGCAGCGGCTTTAACGACGACCCCCTCTGGTTGCCTCTTTCGGTCTACGCCTATCTGAGCGAAACCGGCGATACCAGCATCCTGACCGAACGCTGCGGCTATCCTGACAAGCCCGAAACGCCCGCGACGCTCATGGATCACCTTGAGCTATCAATGCAATATACGCTGGCCAACCGCGGCCCGCACAGGCTCCCCCTGATCGGACATGCCGATTGGAACGATTGCCTGAACCTGAATTGCTTTTCGACGACGCCGGGGGAAAGTTTCCAGTGTGCTGGAGACATCGGCGGAAGTTCCGCCGAGAGCGTCATGATTGCCGGGCTGTTTTGTGCCGCTTGCGATCGGATGTCGGGCATCCATGAGATGATTGGCCAGCCCGCCAATGCCGCCGCGTTTCAGGCCCACAAGAAGGAGATGCTACAGGCGATCGAGCAGAATGGCTGGGACGGCCAATGGTTCCTTCGCGCCTACGACGCTCACGGCAACAAGGTGGGGTCGGCGCAGTGCGAGGAAGGCAAGATATTCATTGAGAGCCAGGGATGGTGCGTCCTGGGCGGCTTCAGGGATGAAAAAGCCAGGATGGCCTTGGCATCGACGAAGAAGCACCTGGCCGGCCCGAACGGCATTGTTCTGCTTCAGCCCGCCTATTCGACCTACCATATCGAACTGGGCGAGGTCACCAGCTACCCGCCGGGTTACAAGGAAAACGCGGGGATCTTCACTCATAACAACACCTGGATTCAATGTGCCGAAGCGCTGATGGGCAACGGCGAGCAGGCGATGGAGTACTACCTGGCCATCTGCCCGTCGAAGAAGCAGGACCAAATCGACACGTACCGTTGCGAGCCGTATGTCTACAGCCAGATGACGGCCGGCCCCGACGCTCCCACGCCCGGCGAGGCCAAGAACTCCTGGCTCACCGGCACTGCCGCCTGGAGCTTCGTCGCCATCAGTCAATACATCCTGGGTGTAACCCCCAGCCCCAGTGGCCTGGTGGTGGACCCCTGCATCCCATCAAGTTGGAAGAGCTTCAGAATCCAGCGCAAGTTCCGCGGCAAGACCTACAAGATCGAAGTGAAAAACCCCTCCGGCAAGAACAAGGGCGTCAAGCGCCTGCTCGTCGACGGCAACCAAACGCCGGGGAATACAATCCCCGTGAATCTCGGCGCGAACATCGTGAACGTGGTCGCCGAAATCGGATAATGGGAATTTCCCCCTCCCCATGTACTCACAAGATTTTTCATCTATGTCACAAGTCCTTTGTTTCCAGAGTGTAATTCAACCGCAGAGATCGCGGAGACCGCAGAGAAAATTCCACATGGGTTGGGGCAACCATAAACGAGCCTCCGCAACATGTTGGCGCTCGGTTCCGACTAACGAATTCTCTGCGCTCTCGGCGGTCTCTGCGGTTCAATCAGTCTTTCAATCGGCGGAGAATCAAGGACTTACAGAGAAGATGAAAAGTGTTGATGTACTCAGGGGGAGGGTTGGGGTGGGGGTG